>JANLRW010000179.1:0-6912 GCA_031361925.1 Sphingomonadales bacterium | reverse complement strand
AGGCCCTTCGGTTGCCGATGAGAGCCGAAGCTCCTGCGTAAAGGTTTTGAGGTCGGTGGTATCGCGGAGATTAGAAGGCAGATCGACCGCCGTTGCCGGGAAACCAAGATCGACCGAGACTGAGCCGGTCAGTGCGCTCGCGTCGCGGCTGACAAGGATATCACGGTTGATATAGGATGTTACCGAGGTCAGATCGACCCCCCCAAATCCGATCTTGATCGTTGCGTCGGCGAGCAGGGTTTCATCTTCAAAACCTTCGCGCAGTTTCAAAAACTGTTCGCGTTCGCCAAATGTCACCGCTGGTCGAGTTGTGGTAAACGGGTTGGCGTAGAGATTGTACACCTCCTGACGGTTGAAGCCGTCGGTCTTGACCCGCTGATATACCACGCGCGGCGTGATGCTTAAATTGTCCGACGGCGCGAATGTCAGTGCGATCCGTCCGCCATAGCGTTCACCGCTGTTGATATCTTCGGTGATGCCACCGCCGTCACGCCGCGCGTCGATAAAGCCGCCGTAGCGGGTGTAATACCCAACCGCACGCACAGCAATCGTCTCGCCGAGCGGCATGTTGACCGCACCCTTCAAATGGCCGCCGAAATCATCGCCATCGACAAGGTTGACATTGCCCTCGACGAGCCCTTCCGTCACCCCGACTTTGGGTTGGTTGGTAATATAACGGATTGTCCCGCCAATGCTGCCCGATCCGAACAACGTGCCTTGGGGGCCGCGCAACGTTTCGACCCGGTTGAGATCGAACAAATCCAAATCGGGGGTAAACAGCGAAAGCGAGATCACCGACTCGTCAAGATAGACGCCGACTTGCTCTTTCACACCAGGCTGGTCGCGGACAATCTGGCCCGCAGATACACCGCGGATTGCGACCTGGCTTTGGCCCGGCCCGAGATTTTGTACGGCTAAGCCGGCAACGTTGCGCGACAGGTCTTCGAGCGTTACCGCACCGGACCGCTGGATATCGGCAGCGGTCTGCGCGTTAATCGAAAAAGGGATATCCTGCAAATTGGCATCGCGTTTGGTCGCGGTGACGATGATGACGTCATCGTCGGCTTCTTCATTGGCATCTTGAGCAAATGCGGCGGTGCTGCCGAATAACAAAGCAATACCCGAAGCCGACGCACCGAAGCGCATAGCTGGGCGAAAAGCAGATTTTTTCATCATATCCTCCCAATTTTGACGTTCAGCGACCAGAGCCGACGCCTTATGTTGGGCATATTGCGCCAAACCACGGGCAAATTGTTACTTTTTTTCTTTCCCGGCACTTTTTCAAAAGACGCTGTTACATTTGGGCAACAAACAAAATGCGGCCCGGACCATCGCTGGTCCGGGCCTAAGGTGGATGTTCGCGGGAGGAACATCGGGAGGCGGCGGGGCATGAAAAGGAGAGAAGGCCCCGCCACCAAGCTGAAAGTCTTTTGTTGGTCGTGTGGCCGAAGCGAAAAACCGGTTCCCAATTTTTCTGCCACACTCCCGGTCAATAGTTGTAAGCGCGCTCCCCGTGGCTGGAGAGATCAAGCCCTTCACGCTCGGCATCTTCGCTCGGACGCAGACCCAAGGTCTTGTCGATGATGAAGAACAGGATCGCAGAACCAATACCCGACCAAAGCAATGTCACGCCGACCGCCCAAAGCTGGGTGATCACCTGACCGCTCATCGAATACTCGCCTGCCTTTGCAACAACAGCTGTGTAGTCGATCCATCCTTGGCCACCCAGGGCCGGATCAGCGACGATACCGGTCGCGATTGCCCCGACGATGCCGCCGATGCAGTGGATGCCAAATACGTCGAGCGTGTCGTCATATTTGAATTTGTTTTTGACCGTCGAAACGAACAAATAGCAAATCGGCGACACGACAAAGCCGAGGATGATTGCGGTTCCCGGATGGGCAAAGCCCGAAGCAGGGGTAATCGCAACCAACCCGGCAACAGCACCCGACACCCCGCCCAAAAGCGATGGACGGCCATGTTTGACTTGTTCGACAATCGCCCAGCTAACCGCCGCCGCTGCAGTAGCGACAAAGGTGTTGATGAAGGCAACTGCGGTAACACCATTAGCCTCAAGGTTTGAGCCTGCGTTGAAGCCGAACCAGCCCACCCAGAGCAACGATGCACCGATCATCGTCATCGTCAGGCTGTGCGGCGGTGTTGCTTCCTTGCCGTGACCGATCCGCTTGCCGATCATCAGGCAGCCGACGAGTCCTGCAATACCAGCGTTGATATGGACGACGGTGCCGCCGGCAAAATCGAGCGCGCCCCAGCCCCAGATCAGGCCCATGTCATCGGGCGCGGCGTTCAGGAAGTCAGGGCCTGCCCAATACCACACCATATGTGCAATCGGGAAGTAAACGACGGTCAGCCACAAAACTGTGAAGACCATCAATGACGAGAATTTCACCCGCTCGGCAAATGCGCCGACAATCAACGCCGGTGTAATGCAGGCAAAGGTCATCTGGAAGATGATGAAGACATATTCGGGCAGATATACGCCGTTCGAAAATGTCGCGGCCAGTGTCGACGCGTCAACGCCCATCAGCAGAACTTTGTCGAAGCTGCCGACATATGGGCTGCCGCTGGTGAACGCCATTGAATAGCCCCAGCCGACCCAGACCAAAGCCGCGATGCTGACGATCATGAAGACCTGCATCAAAACGCTGAGCATATTCTTGGTGCGGACAAGCCCGCCGTAAAACAACGCGAGAGCGGGCACCGACATCATCAAAACGAGCACCGAGGATGTCAGCATCCATGCGGTATCGCCTTTGTTGACCATTTCGGCGGTCGGCACGAATGCTGCCGCCGCTGCAGGTGCCGCCTCGGTCACTGCGGTGGTCGCAGCAGCAGCACCTTCGGCTGCTTTGTCGGCAACCTCCTGCGCAAAGGCGGGAAGGCTGGCGAACAATGTCGCCCCCGCCGCGCCTAGAAATTTGAGTGTTTTGGACATTTTATGGTTCCCCTAGCTTAGTCTTTTTGCGTCAAAGCGCCGTTTCATTGGTGTCGCCGGTGCGGATGCGTAATGCCCCGGCGAGTTCGAATTCAAAGATTTTGCCATCGCCAATCGCGCCAGTTTCTGCGGCATGCTGGATCGCTTCGATGATTGCCGGTGCCTGATCGGAGGGGCAAGCGACCTCGATCTTGACCTTGGGCACCATGTTGGTTTCATATTCGGCGCCGCGGTAGATTTCGGTCTGGCCCTTTTGGCGGCCAAAACCCTTTACCTCGGTCACCGTCATGCCCGACACGCCGAGCGTCGTCAGCGCCTCGCGGACCGGGTCAAGCTTATGCGGCTTAATCACTGCGATTATATATTTCATGCACACCCCCGTTTGTTGTGCAGTGCAACATGCAAACGCCGTGCCAGAATCGGCAGCGGAAGGATTTAGGGGAAATTTGCGGATTTTTATGTTTGCCAAAGCGGCAGCAGTGCGCCCGATTGCCTAAATATTAATCACACCTTGGAATATGATTAATAAATAGGCAGCTAGACTAGGTTGAGCTGTGCCCAAACCGGCAAGTGGTCCGAGGCACGTTGCGATAACGGCG
Source organism: Sphingomonadales bacterium (assembly GCA_031361925.1). Classification (GTDB taxonomy): domain Bacteria; phylum Pseudomonadota; class Alphaproteobacteria; order Sphingomonadales; family Sphingomonadaceae; genus Sphingorhabdus_B. Next base: position 3,357 of record JANLRW010000179.1, on the reverse strand, counting down.
AAATATGAGCGCCATACGCCGCTACCGCGATGTCATGGCTGACGATAATCCGGTCGAGATGGGCCACGGGCCTGGCGCTGTGAAAGCTCTTTGGCGTCTTGATGATCCGGTGATGGTGGAAGGCAAATTCGGACAACGCACCCCGGTCCGACCATTGGTTGAAATCGCCCATGATAATTGTCGGCAAATGCCGGGGCGCGGCATCGATATGCTTCAATATCGCGCGAACCTGCCGCCGCCGCCACAGCCCGGACAGGTCAAGGTGGACGCCGATGATCCGGAACTGGCGGCCCTCATAGGTGCAATGCGCCTCAACCGCACCGCGTGGTTCGAGCATCGGCAAATCGAGCGGATGGGCGTGATGGGCTTCGATCCCCTTGCGCACCAATATGGCGTTGCCGTGCCAACCGATACTGCCGGGGCGGATGTTGAACGACACCGGATGCCAAGGGGTCTCGGCTTCGATGAGCGACGCGGGCAAGCAACTTTCGCGCGAACCAAAACGCCGGTCGGCCTCTTGCAGCGTGATGATATCGGCGTCGATTTCATTCAACACCCGCAGGATACGTTCGGGGTTCCGCTTCTGGTCGAGGCCAATACATTTGCGGATATTATAGGTCGCGACTTTCAGCGGCAGCGTCATTCGATACCGGCCTCACTCAACAATTTCGCCGCCTCATCATGATCCTCATCGAGCACCATCAAGCGCACCGGGATGGCAAACGCGGCGCTGTCGGCAATGTTCATTCCGCCATCAAAAGTCACTGCCCCGACCCCGTGCGATTCGAGAAAAGTGCGCGCGATTTCAGCCGCCATTGAGGAGGGGTAGCGGGCGAGTTCGACCAGCGCCACAGACTATTGCGTGGGACCAAAATAGCGTTCGGTTACACGCACCGGGATGCCGTCGATGCTCTCGCTCCGGCCCCGCGCTTTTGCCATCCACGTGTCCTCATCCATCCCGGCATGCGCCTTTTGCAGCGTCTCGCGTTCGCGGTCGAAGGCCATGAACGGCACGCCCCAGCCGCAGCTGGTTTGCACGCTTTCGACGTCGATCACGAAAATCTGCCGCGTGCCGGGCAATATCGTGAAATGCGCGGCGAGCGCCTCCCACCCGGCATCCTGCGGCAAAACTGCGCGGCCACGACCATAGATCCGCAGGATCAACGCAGGCCGGTCAAAATTGCAGAACATGATGGTGATGCGCCCGTCTACCGACAGATGCGCGTGCGTCTCATTGCCCGAGCCGCCCAGATCGAGATAGGCGACTTGCGTCGGCGACAGCACGCGAAAGGCGTCATAGCCTTTGGGCGACAGGTTGATCCGCCCATCGGCAGCGGCAGTCGCGGTAAAGAAAACCGGCTGCTTGCCGATCATCTCGACATGTTTATCGGTCAAGGTGTTGGTAAATTCGGCCATGACCCGGTTGTGGCTGAAATGCAGGGGGAGTTCAAGCGGGAGGAAATTTGGGTGCGGGTTGGGTCGGTTTTGTGGTGGGTGCGGATTGGCGCGCTTTGGTTCGAACTCCCCAGATGCAGCCATGGAATTGAGTGATGAGCAAACTTCTTCAGCTGGGCAAAACCTTGTCGGAATAGTGTGTAGCAATTGTTGCCATGTTTTTCACAAACGCCTCCCGTTCATTATCCGCCACGAAGGCAAGCATCTGCTGGCAGTTTTCGATATTCTGTAATTGGATTTGCTTACGAAAGGCCATACCTGCTTCGGTAAGAATTAAGGCAACTGCCCGCCCTTTCAACACAGATGCATCGCGCTCGACAAGACCGCGCTTGTGCAGCCGGTCGATCACGGACTGCATCGTAGTCGACCGCACGCCGAGATGGTTTGCCGCGTCCTTCGCGACCGACCGAGGAAACTGATGCAGATAGGACAGGACCTCAAGGTCGATCGGGTTGAACGGGATGGTGCCGAGATCAGCCGAAAAGCGCCGCTCATCGATAGTGAGTAAGCGAAGCAAAGTGCCGATTGCTACGTCAAGAGTCTCAGCCTGGTCCATGATATTCCCCAAATACGAAAATCGTATTTACCAAATACGATTTTCGTATTACATAATTGCTTGAGGCGTGCGTTTGCAAGCCTGTGATTAGGAGGCAGCCATGAGTTCGGAGAAATTTTACTTGCTTACCGGGGCGACATCGGGCCTCGGGCTCGAAGCTGCTGCACGACTGGCGCAGCTTGACGCATCCAATGTCATTATCGTTGGCGCACGCAAAACGTCACGTCTGGAATGCTTGCGACGTGATGTCCCAGCATCGCAACTGCACGTGATGCCACTCGACACGTCTTCGCTTTTGTCGGTCCGATCCTTTGCAAAAGACGTTGCGGGCTGGCTGGGGGCCAATGTGCTTTCGGGCATAGCTTTAAATGCGGGTGTTCAAATTATCAGCGGCGATCAATATTCGGTCGATGGATTTGAGTTAACCTTCGCGACTAATGTGCTGGGCCACATTGCGTTGTTTCATCATTTACAGCCCGTCTTGTTGCCTTCCGCAGTAATCGTGTCGACAGCCAGCGGAACGCATGACAAGGATCACAAACTTGCTAAGCCTTACAAGTTCTATGGCGGGTATTTCCCATCAGCAGCCGAGGTTGCAGCAGGCAAGGTTTCCGCAAGCGCAGACAAGGCCCAATTGGGCCGGGACCGCTATGCCACGTCCAAACTCTGCAACATCCTCTTCACGTACGCCATGGCGCGGAAATATGGCGAGGGCGGACCACGCTTTATTGCCTACGATCCTGGCCTCATGCCGGGCACTGAACTCGCCCGGGATCAGCCGGCCGCAATACGCTTCGCATGGAAGAATGTTTTGCCCGCTGCCGCGAAACTGATTGACGGGGCCAGCACGGCAAAGCGATCTGGCGCTTTGTTCGCGGAGCTGCTGGCCGGTCGGCATTTGCCAAATGGCACAGGACTTCATGTCGAATTCACCGGTCGCGAAATTCCGTCATCACAAATGTCTTATGATAAATCTCTTCAAGATGATCTCATGAATTGGGTTGGCATGACCGCTTTTGAAGAGGCTCGTTGTTCCACTGAATGACCGAAAAGTCATCGCAAACGGATAATCGGGATTGTCCGTCACCCACCCCCACCCATCAGCACGACGTCCCGGGTATCGGAATGCCGAGCGGTCCTTTGCATGGTTTGGGCTTGCGCGCTGGTCCGGGGATCCCGCCGCTGCCGCCACCGCCCATGCCGCCTTCACCCATTCCTGTCATGAAGCTGCTGAACGCACGAAACCGGACTTTGGCGGTCCAGTCGATGTTCCACACCGCTTTGGGATCGGCGGGCTTGGGCGGGAACGCAAAATTTTCTTCAGGACCAAAGGCGTTCATGCTGCC
>JANLRW010000153.1:0-6871 GCA_031361925.1 Sphingomonadales bacterium | reverse complement strand
TTCCCCACTGCTGCCTCCCGTAGGAGTCTGGGCCGTGTCTCAGTCCCAGTGTGGCTGATCATCCTCTCAGACCAGCTAAGGATCGTCGCCTTGGTGAGCTTTTACCTCACCAACAAGCTAATCCTACGCGGGCTCATCCTTTGCCGATAAATCTTTGGTCTTTCGACATCATACGGTATTAGCAGTAATTTCTCACTGTTATTCCGTAGCAAAGGGCAGATTCCCACGCGTTACGCACCCGTGCGCCACTAGACCCGAAGGTCTCGTTCGACTTGCATGTGTTAAGCATGCCGCCAGCGTTCGTTCTGAGCCAGGATCAAACTCTCAAGTTTGAGCCAAAACGAAACTGGCACGGTATAAATACCGCTAACCAATTATGTTTGAATTTTAAGGACCCGTTATTTGCACAAGGTCATTACATATATGGATATATGCGTAAGGACATATGCGCGTAACGAGCTAATTTATAACCAAGCACCCGGAGCCTTAAAACCCCCGGACCTGGCGCCGCCGCCCACATGTCCCTTCATCTTATTATCACAATGTCAAAGAGCCGACAGACAAAAAGGGGACACCCGTGGTTTCCCGGTATTGCTACCAAGAGAGCGGATGACCTGTTTGTTTGCGACCGAAACCGCAGAAATGCTGGGCACTTCCCGTCCGGTGAGAGGGTCTCTAAAGCGACTTTCGGATTCGGTCAACAGCCATTTGCAATTTTATTACAAAAAAAATGCAAGTCCGCTTTGTCGAGGCTTTAGTAAGCTTTTGCCATTATCAGATAGAACGATGACTTTTGAAGCTATGCCAGCGGGTGAAAGCCCAGCCGATTTCGGCGCGCGCGTGAAATCCGCGGTTTTCTGGCGTTCGGGCACGCAAATCCTGTCGCAGTTAATTAGCTGGGGCGCGACGTTAGCGGTGATCCGGATACTCGAACCCAGCGACTACGGGCTGTTCGCGATGACCTCCGTCGTGCTGGTATTCCTTAACTTTCTGAACGGTTACGGCTTTGTTTCGGCACTGATCCAGTCGGAAAAGGTTGAGGCAGTGAGGATTCGGCAGGCTTTCGGGATGCTGATTCTATTGAATGGCGGACTAGCGTTGATCCAGCTATTCGTCGTCGCGCCATTGGCTGCGGCTTATTTCAAGGAACCCGTAGTCGCCGATATGCTCCGCTGGCAATCGTTGATCTATCTGGCGACACCGTTCCTGATCCTTCCGGAAGCGATGTTGACGCGCAACTTAGAGTTCAAAAAGCCGGCGATCATTAATTTGACGTCCGCCTTTGTCGGTGCGGTGGTCGCGCTCACGATGGCGTTAAACGATTACGGCGTGTGGACGCTGGTATTCGCGCCGGTCGCGATCTTTTGGACACGCGCGATTGCACTCATGATCGGCACACGGTTCTGGGTATCACCAAGCTTCAACTTCAAGGGCGCTGGCGGGATCTTCACCTTCGGCACCACAATGCTTGTCAGCCACGGTTTCTGGATTATCCAAAGCCAGTGCGACATCTTCATCGCCGGACGTCATTTCGATAACCACGACCTCGGGCTATATGCCGAAGCCCTGTTCCTAACTCAGATTTTCGCCGCAAAGTTCGTGCCGCCACTCAACGAGGTAGCATTCCCGGCATATGCGCGGCTGCAGAATGACAGGGCCGCGTTATCCGCAGGGTTTCTGAAAGCCGTGCGGCTAATCATGCTGATATCCTGCCCGCTTTATCTGGGTATGGCGGTAACTGCGGGGCCGCTCGTCGATGTGGTGATGGGCCCGAAATGGACAGAGGCATCGCCGCTCGTCGCAGTGCTTGCACTCGCAATGCCGGTGATGACGTTGCAGATATTGTTCCACCCGGCGCTGAACGCGCTAGGCCTTCCGCAGGTTACCTTACGCAATTCAATATTCGGCGCAGCGCTAATGCCAGGCATTTATCTTTACGCGGTTCAATATGGTTCCATCGGATTGGCTTGGGGTTGGCTCGTGGCTCTGCCGATATTGCTAGCTTTCACGATCTATCAAGCAAGGCCGCATATCGGGTTCACGATTGGTGGATTGATCGCGGCACTGATGCCTGGACTGGGAGCAGCACTTGCGATGGGCGCGGTCGTATGGTTTGCCGACCGCTATCTCGTTTCATGGATCTGGCACGATATGCCCGCCGTGCTGCACCTCGCGCTGCTGACAATAGTCGGTGCAGCGATTTATGCGGGCTTGCTATGGTTCGGTGCGCGGCAAACATTTATGGAAGTTATCAATCTCATCATCAAACGCAAACCTCCCGAACCTGTCACGCCTTAAGCAGGCCGATCTCAATCAGCCGTTCGCGCAGATAGTCGTCGGCAAGGATCGGTTCGGGATAAAGGTCGGGCTTTTCAGCACTGATGCACTGTGGCAGCGTCTGGATTGAAAAATCCGAGCGCAGATGCAAAAAAAACGGCATCGAATAGCGGCTATATTTCGACCGTTCACCCACCGGATTCACGACGCGGTGGGTAGTCGACGGCAACATATGGTTGGTCAGCCGCTGCAACATATCGCCGACATTGACCGCGATGCCACCAGCCGGTGGTGCAACGCTCATCCAGCTGCCATCGGGCCGCAGGATTTCGAGACCGGCCTCTTCGGCGCCAAGTAATAAGGTTATCAGGTTGATGTCTTCATGCGCGCCTGCACGGATACACCCGTCGGTCGCGCCGATAATTGGCGGATAATGCAGCAACCGAAGAATCGAATTGCCATCCTCGGTAGCCGGATCGAACCAGTCTTCCGGCAGCCCCAGATAGAGCGCAATCGACGACAATATCCGCGCACCCACTCGGTCCAATTCGGCAAAGAGCAACTGGAGCGTATCTTTGAACTCTGGCACTTCGGGCCATATGTTGGGGAGCATCGAACCCGCGAGCGGACTATCCGACGCAACATCGCGCCCGACATGCCAGAATTCTTTTAGATCGTGATGGTCTGCGCCCTTGGCAATCTCAGTCTTGAACGGGGTATAGCCGCGCTGCCCAGCGATTGCCTTGTCAAAACCCTTCATCTTCTCGGCCTCGGGCTGATCGAACAATTCCTTGGTCTGCGCCCACGCTTTGGCGACCAATGCCGGGTCAAGTCCGTGCTCGACGACTGTCGCAAATCCGAAGGTTTTGAATGAATCACCAAGCTGTCGGCCAAGTGCATCGGCATTGCTGTTAGCGAGTGAAATAACCGGCATCTGTGTCATGGACATTCAGATAGTGCCTGCCTTAAAGGCTTTCCAGCAAAAAGGAGTCCGTCGTGGCAAAACAATATTGGCTAATGAAGTCCGAACCGGACGCCTATAGCTGGGACGATTTGGTCGAGCAGAAAGAAGGACTGTGGGACGGCGTGCGCAACCACACCGCCGCGATCAACATGCGCGCGATGAAAGTCAGCGACGAGGCATTCTTTTACCACAGCAATATCGGGCTTGAGATCGTCGGTATCATGACGATTTCGCAAGAACATTTCATCGACCCGACCGACGAGAAGGCGCGCTTTGTCGCGGTCAAAGTCAAGCCGGTGCGTAAGATTGCCAATCCGGTCACGCTGAAGGCGATTAAAGCCAACCCAAAACTCGCCGAGATGGAGCTGATCCGGCAGTCGCGACTCTCGGTCGCGCCGGTCAAGCCCGCCGAATGGAGAGAGATATTGAAAATGGCTGGCGAATGAAAGGCCCGCGCCTCGCCATCCTCTGTCCTGTTCCCGAATATGAAGAGGATTGGTCGGGTATCAAAGCCGATTATGTCAGGCTATTTGGCGACGATACGGTTTTTGTCGACTGGACACAGGCAGGCAGCCTGGCGGAATTCGATCTGGTCACACCTTTGCTGGCATGGGGTTATCCGCGCGATGCTGCATCTTGGTTTGCCTTGCTCGACCGGATGGAGGCCGAGGGGGTGAATGTCCGCAATCCGGTCAACGTCCTGCGCTGGAACAGCGACAAGCGCTATCTAGCCGAACTCGGTGCGGCAGGCATTGCTACAGTCTCGACGCGGATGAGCGATGAGTTGGACCAAACAGCGCTTGAAACCGCGCGAGTTGCATTCGGGGCCGATGCGTTGGTTATCAAACCGCCGATCTCCGGCGGGGCGGACGGCACGTTCAAGCTGGCGGCGACCGATGCAGTGCCAGCTTCGGTTGCGGGAAAGCGGATGATGATCCAGCCATTCCTGCCCAACATAGCGACCGAGGGCGAATATTCGCTTTTCTATTTCGGCGGCAGCTTTAGCCATTCGATCATCAAGCGACCCGCCGCAGGAGACTTCCGCGTGCAAGACCAATTCGGCGGTTATGAGGAAGCTGTCGAAGCGCCCGATGCCGCAAGGGAACTAGCGCAATCGGCGCTGGCTGCAACTGCGGACATTACCGGATCCGGAACGCTTGCCTACGCCCGCGTCGATATGCTGCGCGACGACGAAGCCGCGTTCCGTCTAATGGAGCTTGAGCTAATCGAGCCTTCATTGTTCTTAAGATTTGCGCCAGATAATGGCGTGGCATTCGCGGCTGCGATGCAGGCCTCGCCTCAAACGGTTCGGTAGTCAGCAACAACCTCGCCGCAGGCGCGCAGTTCTTCCTCATGCCCGACCTCGCGCCAGCTTTCGGTCAAAGCGTCCTTCTCCCACGCCAGCATCGGGGGAAGCATGAGCATATGGTCCACCCAAGCCTGTCCCGCGCGACCGACGTCCAAGTCGTAAGTGCGGACACGAAATGCGACGGGCGCGAAGAAGGCATCGACAGCGGTGAAGTTCGGCCCTGCGAGGAAAGGCCCACCGAAACTGTCCAGCCCCTGCGCCCATAGTTCGGTAATGCGCGCAACATCGCGTTGCAGTGCGTCCGACATAGGTTTGGGCTTAACCCGAACGCCGACATTCATCGTGCAGTCGTTGCGCAGCGCGGAAAAGCCGCCGTGCATTTCTGTAGTAGCGCATTGCGACCACGCCCGTGCCGCTTCGTCCATAGGCCAGACACCTTGATGCCTATCGGCAAGATAGAGCGCGATCCCAAGCGAGTCCCAAATCGTCCGCTCGCCATCGACAAGCACAGGCACCTGCCCCGTTGGCGAAAATGCGCGGAACTCGTCGTAATTAGCGGGCTTGGTAAATGGCTCCAGCCGGTCCTCGAACGCGATTCCGAGCATGGTCATCAGCAGCCACGGCCGAAGACTCCAGCTCGAATAATTGCGGTTTGCGGTGATCAGAGTGTAGCTCATATCATCTTCGTCCTCCTCCGGTGCTCCGGACAGGCTCAACCGGCGGTAGCGGAATATCGCTCAGATCCAGCCAGCGCGAATCCGCACGTTTGTCATAGCTATCGAATACAGCAAACGGAATGCGGAAAGGCAGGCCCCAGTTGCTGTTCCACATAGCCACGACGCCGTTGCGGGTTACGGGATCGAAAATCATGGTAGCGCGGTAGCCGGCGACCGCTCCCGAATGACCGACGAGGCGGTGCCCGGCATAATCGAAGCTCCGCCAGCCCAGACCATAACCGGCATCCAGCAGCGCATTGGCAAGCGCACCACTATAAAGTGCAGGCGTGCCAACGCGCGGAGCCTGCGCAACCTGCACCACCGAAGTCGGCAGCACATCTGCCCGCTCACCCATCGCCGCCTGCATCCATTTAGCGAAATCGACAATATTGCTGTTGACCCCGGCGGCGGCAGGCACCCGCCAATAGGCTTCTTTGACCGCGCGCACTTCCATCTGATGATGCGGCCTCGCCCAATCTTTTGATCCGGTCAGCCCAGACATCCCGTAATTCGCGCTGGTCATCCCGAGTGGCAAGAAAAACCGTTCGCTGACGACGTTAGTGAAAGGCCGGTTTGCGGCGTCACTCAATATTTCGCTGGCAGCGTCAAAGGCTATATTCTGATAGCTATGGCACGTTCCGGGTTGGCATTGCAGCGGCGCGGCGGTCAGTCTGGTGCGCAAATCGACTGGGCTTTCACCGTCTTCCAATTTCTCGTCATAGGCATTTTTGGTCAGGCCTGTCCGGTGCGAGAGTAGCTGCGCAAAGGTCAACTGCGATTCTGCGCCACCCGGCAGGCGAAGCGAAGTCGGCCAACTCGCAACCGGACGGTCGAGATCGAGCGCGCCTTCGATCGCCAGTGTAGCGGCAAGCGTTCCCGTCACAGTCTTCGAAACCGAGGCCCAGCGAAACACGGTATCCGGTGTGACCGGGGTGCCCGTGGACCTGTCTACAACGCCGTAGGTGTGGACGAAGCGCAACTCGCCAGCTTCGACTACCGCTACTGCCAGTCCGGCCATTTCGGGCCGCGCCGACACTTCCATCAACTGCCGGTCGAGTTTCCGGTAGTCCACACGCCCGCGCCATTCATCCGGTAAATCGGGCAGTCCATTACCGGCTCCGCCAAAACCGGAAGACGCATCGGATCGTTGTGTGTTCCCTGTGAGGCTATGAATGCCATACCAGCCGAGCAATCCTAGCGCGGCAACCGCGATTATCGCTTTGACAATCCGCTGCATCTTTTCGGTTAAACCGACGCCTGATAGCTTGCCGTCGTCTTGGCAGCGACTTCCTGAGCGGTCACCCCGGGTGCCATCTCGATCAGCTTGAATGGCGACACATGGTCGGGCCGTTGAAACACCGCGAGGTCGGTGATGATCATATCGACGACATTTTTCCCCGTCAGCGGCAACGTGCACGCCGGGATAAATTTGGGGCTACCATCCTTGGCGTTATGCTCCATTACCACGATGATTTTCTTGACACCTGCCACCAGATCCATCGCGCCGCCCATGCCCTTGATCATCTTGCCGGGGATCATCCAGTTGGCGATGTCGCCATTTTCGGCCACTTCCATCGCGCCCAATACGGTCAGGTCGATATGCCC
>JANLRW010000168.1:0-13125 GCA_031361925.1 Sphingomonadales bacterium | reverse complement strand
GCGCAAACGCCGCGCAAAGGGTGTCGCCAATCCGGTTGGCGATCCATTGTTCGAAGCGCTCCGCAGCAAACGGCGCGAACTGGCCGAAGCGGGAGGTGTCCCGCCGTATGTTGTTTTCCATGACGCCACCTTGCGCGAGATGGCGGCGACGAAACCCGACAGCCTGTCGGCGCTATCGCAGATCACCGGCGTCGGCTCGCGCAAGCTCGAGGCCTATGGCGATGCTTTCCTTGCAGTGTTGCGGGTCTTCCAATAAGATTTGGCAATGTTCAGAAAACTAACTGACGATGTGCTCGTGGCACCCCAGATCAGCGTTGCTGCCATAGCTGCCGCGGCGGATGAAGGCGTGACGCGCGTCATCAATAATCGGCCAGAGGACGAATCTGACGACCAGACGCCCGGCCCCGACATCGAAGCAGCTGCCCGTGCCGCCGGTGTTGATTATGTCGCTATTCCGGTAACCCATGCGGGTTTTGCCGAATGGCAGGTGACGGCAATGGCCGAAGCGCTAGACAACGCTGAGGGCAAAACGCTGGCTTATTGCAGGTCGGGCACCCGTTCGACGTTGTTGTGGGCACTGGCACGTGCATCGCGGGGCGACCACCCCGCAGTTCTCGCCGAGCAGGCCGCCGATGCAGGCTATGACCTGTCTCCAGTCACTGCGATGATGGATATGGTTCGCGGACGGGCGGCGTGATGGGGCATGTATACGAACTGGCTGGTTCGATTGTCGCGATCCTCTTTCTGGCGTGGCTGGCGCGGCACTGGCAGCTCGGTGGCGACGTGCGGATCAGCGACGAAGCCCATGCCCGTGCGCTGGCCGATGACGCGCATTGCGGGTTCGAGCCTACCGATGTCGTGATCGACCGGGCAGGGATCGCGGCGTTGCTGAAGGATGCGGGGGGACGGCACATGCTAATCCGCAGACATGGTGCGCAGTTTGCTGGAAGATTGCTCGACCGGCACAGCGAGTCGCGATTAGACCAGAACTTCCTGACCATCGGGACCGGTGAACCAACATTTGGTAAAGTTACGCTCAATCTGGGCGATCAAGCGCAATATTGGGCGTCGGGCCTGCGGCATCTGAAAGTTTGAGCAAGCCCATGCCAGAACTCTTCAACCCCGTAACTTACGCGATCCCCGCTTTCATCATTCTCGTCATCTTCGAAATGCTGTGGGCGCGCGCGAAAGCGCCCGAGAAGTATGAGCCCAAAGACACGCTCAGCTCGCTGGCGCTCGGCACCGGCAGTCAGGCTGCCGGATTGCTCAGCGGCGCGTTTGTCTTCGGGCTGGCTTTGTGGCTCTACGAACACCGGGTGTTCGATATCGGCTGGGCTTGGTGGGCGTTCATCCTGTGCTTCGTGCTTGACGATTTTGCTTATTACTGGGCCCACAGAACGGGCCACCGCGTCCGCTGGTTCTGGGCGAGCCATGTCAATCATCATTCAAGCCAGCATTACAACCTATCGACCGCGCTCCGGCAAAGCTGGACCGGCTTTATCGCTTTAAGCTTCATTTTCCGTATCCCGCTTGCGCTAATCGGTTTTCATCCGGCGATGATATTGTTCGTCGGCGCAATCAACCTGATTTACCAGTTCTGGATACATACCGAAGCCATCGGGCGCCTTCCACGCTGGTTTGAGGCAGTAATGAACACGCCATCGCATCACCGCGTTCACCACGCCACCAACCCGCGTTATCTTGACAAGAACTACGCAGGGACATTCATTATCTGGGACAAAATGTTCGGCACGTTTGCGCCCGAAGTGGACGGCGAACGAATCCGCTACGGCATCGTCAAACAGCTTGGCAGCTTCAACCTGCTGTGGAGTGCGTTTCATGAATGGATCGGCATCGCCCGTGATGTTTGGAGCGCGCCATGGCAGCACAAGTTCGGTTATATCTGGCGCCCGCCTGGCTGGAGCCACGACAATAGCCGCGACACATCAGAAGCGATCCATGCACGGTGGCTTGAACAGCAGCAACAACCCGCCGAATAGCGCTATCAACATACTTGCAAGTATTTAACCGCGCGATTAAACCCTCCGCATTAGAGGAGCGTTCATGGACGAATTCGATATCATCGTTATTGGCGGCGGATCGGCGGGCAGTGCTGCGGCTGGTCGGTTGTCCGAAGGCGGCAAGTATAGCATCTGCCTGATCGAGGCTGGCGGAAACAACGATAATTTCCTGATAAAAACGCCCGGCTTCATGCCGTTCATCCGGAACAGTTCGAACTATAAATATGACACCGTCCCGCAAAAGGGACTGAAGGGGCGCTTGGGATACCAACCGCGCGGCAAGGGTTTGGGCGGTTCGTCGGCGATCAACGCAATGGTCTATATTCGCGGCAACGCTTGGGATTACAACAATTGGGCGGCACTTGGCTGCGCCGGTTGGGCATTTGACGATGTGCTGCCGTATTTCAAGCGCAGCGAAGGCAATGAACGCGGCGCGGATGGCTTTCACGGCGGCGATGGCCCGCTCAATGTGATGGATCAGCATTATGCCAATGAGGGTTCGTCGGACTTTGTTGAAGCGGCAGCGCAGCTTCAGCTGCCGCGCAATAATGACTTCAACGGCGCGCGCCAGGACGGGTTTGGCCTTTATCAGGTCACTCAAAAAGCGGGCGAGCGTTGGTCAGCCGCCCGGGCCTATGTTGAACCCGCAGGCCCCAATCTGCATGTTATGACTGGCGCGCTTACCGAGAAAATCATCGTCGAAAACGGACGCGTGACAGGTGTTGCGGTTCGGCAAAAGGGTAAGCGGCGCGTGGTCAAAGCACGCGGCGCGGTTATTCTGTCGGCGGGTGCATTCGGCAGTCCGCAAATCCTGATGCTGTCGGGCATTGGTCCAGCGCAACATCTGCGCGATCATGGCATAGAGATTATGCATGACAAGGGCGCAGTCGGCAGTGATCTGCAAGACCATATTGATTATGTGATCAGCTACCGCACCAAGTCAAAGATGTTTCTCGGTGATTCAGTGGCCGGTAATTGGCGAATGCTTAAGGCGATTTTCGAACACCGGACAAAGCGCACAGGCATCATGACCACCTGTATCGCCGAGGGCGGCGGTTTTTGGTCGACATCGCCCGACCTCCCAGCCCCCGATATCCAATATCACTTCATTCCCGCTCTGCTAGAAGATCACGGCCGGACCAAGGTTAAGGGCCACGGGTTTAGCTGCCATGCATGTGTGTTACGCCCCGAAAGTCGCGGCACTGTGCGGCTGCAATCAACCGATACCGCTGCCGCGCCGCTGATCGACCCCGCCTTTCTGACCGACGACCGCGACATGGCCACATTGCGCGCCGGGGTCCGCCAGATGTACCGCATTTTGAATGCACCTGCGCTGGCCAAGTACAAAGGTATCGAACTCAACCCCGTCGATATCAATGATGACGCAGCGCTGGACGATATGATCCGCAGCCGTGCCGATACTGTTTACCACCCCGTTGGGACGTGCCGGATGGGCAACGATGCGGATTCGGTTGTCGACTTACGGCTGAAATATCGCGGCGTTGACGGCCTATATATCGCCGATGCCAGCATCATGCCGCGCCTGATTTCTGGCAATACCAATGCCCCCAGCATCATGATCGGCGAACGATGTGCCGATTTCGTCCGCGCTGACTTGCAATAATCTTGCGGTGAACGCCGTGCGCCGCTAACCGCGTCCGCAATATGGCCAACAACAGCACCGATTATATCAGCACACGCGGCAATGCCGATGTGCTGGATTTTGAAGGCGTGACTCTGACCGGACTCGCAGGTGATGGCGGGCTGTATGTCCCGCGCCAATGGCCGCGCTTTACGCCGGAGCAAATCACGTCAATGCGCGGCTTGCCTTACGCCGACCTAGCCGCACGGGTGATGGCGCCGTTTACGCAAGGTGTTTTGACCGAGGCCGAGTTACAGCAATTGTGCACCGCCGCATATGGCCGCTTTGCCCATGCAGCGGTGACGCCGCTGGTGCAACTCGACAGCCAGAACTGGTTGCTCGAATTGTTCCACGGCCCGACATTGGCGTTCAAAGACGTGGCGCTGCAACTACTTGGCCATTTGTTCGAGCGGTTCCTAACGGGCACCGACAGAAAGCTGACGATCGTCGGGGCGACATCGGGCGATACCGGCTCTGCGGCAATTGATGCGGTCGCGGGCCGCGAGCAGATCGAGATTTTCATGATCCACCCGCACGAGCGAATTTCCGACGTGCAGCGGCGGCAGATGACAACCATCCTGACCCCCAATGTCCACAATATCGCGATTCAAGGCAGTTTCGACGATGCGCAGGCAATGGTGAAGCGGATGTTTTCCGACCGTGAAGTCAACGGGCCTTTAACCCTATCGGCGGTCAATTCGATCAACTGGGCGCGGTTAATGGCGCAGGTGGTCTATTATTTCTACGCTGCGCTGCGTTTAGGCGCACCCGAGCGCGCTATCGCCTTTTCGGTCCCTACGGGTAATTTCGGCGATGTGTTTGCTGGCTATGTCGCGGCGCAAATGGGGCTGTCCATTGAACGGTTAGTCGTTGCCACCAACGTCAACGATATCCTCCACCGTGCCCTGTCGCGCGGCGACTATTCCGTGCTCGGCGTAACCCCGACTGCGGCGCCGTCGATGGACATTCAGGTGTCGAGTAATTTCGAGCGGTTGCTGTTTGACCTTGAGGGCCGCGACGGATCGACAACGGGTGCGCGGATGAAATGGTTTGAGCAGATGGGCAAAATGGTGCTCAGCGCAGACATGCGAAAAAAAGCATCCTTTTTTGCCAGTGCCCGCACCGATGCGGACGAAATGGCGTTGGCCATGCGCTGGGCATATGAGGCGTCGGGCGAGGTAATCGACCCGCATACCGCTATCGCGCTCCACGCCGCCCGCGCCGCAAAGATTGCCCACGATGTGCCGGTGGTGACATTGGCGACCGCACACCCGGCCAAATTCCCCGACGCCGTGGAACGGGCAACCGGCGTCCGCCCGCCGCTGCCTACCCGCGTTGCAACCTTGTTCGACCGCGAAGAACGGTTCAACGTCCTGCCTGGCGACTATGATGCCGTGCGCGACTATGTGCTGGCGAACGCTGTTCGTTGAGATGAAGCCAGATTTTGTCACTTTGGTCAGTGAGCCGCGCGACGACTACACCCTGATCGACAGCGGAAATGGCCGCAAATATGAACGCTATGGCGACCGCCGTTTCATCCGCCCCGAACCGCAGGCGATGTGGGCACCGGCCAGCGAAGACTGGGATGCCGATGCTGAATTCGTCCCCGGTTCTGACGAGGAAGGTGGTGGGCGGTGGTACAATCATCGCCCAGTTCCGATCGACGGGTGGCCGCTTACATGGAACGACGAAGTCAGCTTTACCGCTTCTTGTACGCCGTTCCGGCACCTCGGCTTCTTTCCCGATATGGACCCCGTGTGGCGCTGGATGCGTGGGGAACTTGCAGAGGTAGCAGAGCCGGTCTGCATGAACCTGTTTGGCTATACTGGCGTTGGCACATTGGCTTTGTCGGCCGCTGGCGCGCAGATGGTACATGTCGATGCCTCAAAGAAATCGGTGGCACAGGCGCGCATCAATGCAGAAATTTCGGATATGAGCGACCGTCCGATCCGCTGGATCGTTGACGATGCAGCCAAATTCGTCGCCCGCGAGGTTCGTCGTGAGAAGCGTTATGATGGCATATTGCTTGACCCACCAAAATATGGCCGCGGTCCCGATGGCGAGGTTTGGCATCTCGAACAAGACCTCGCCCCGTTGATCGCCAATTGCCGTAAATTGCTCGACGCCAATTCGCGTTTCCTTTTTTTGACCGTCTATGCGGTGCGCATGTCTGCGTTGTCGTTAGGTGCACTGCTCCAATCCTATTTCGCCGATCTTGGTGGTAAGGTTGAATTCGGTGAACTGGCCGTCCGCGAACAAGCACGCGGTCTGTTATTACCTACCGCTATTTTCGCGCGCTGGTCGCAATAGGGAGTATTATGATCGACAGCCTCATACTCGAAGTTCACGACCTCGTCGTCAACGTCCTGACCGGTATTTACAGTCAAGAAACCCACCTGCCCCAACCGCTTCGGATATCAATCAGCGCTGCCCTCGATATGGCAGATCATTATACACCGGACACGCCGCTTAAGGCATCGAAAAACTACATGACGCTGAAAGAAGCGGCGACGCATTTGCCCGACGGCGTGCATTTCACGCTGATTGAGGCGGTTGCCGAACATATCATCGACACGCTTTTCGTAGACGACACGCGTATCAGCCATATCACGGTCAAGATCGTCAAGCTGGCGATTGCCGAAGACGGCGAGGCTATCGGCATCACGATGACGCGGAGCCGCAAATGACCGCACCCCCGCTGGCACTGGTAACGGGTGGCAAGCGGCGGCTGGGCGCGGCGATCGCGGCAAGGCTCGCCAAGGCCGGATATGCGCTCGCGCTGGTGAGCCACCTCGACAAACAGCCGGAGGATTCGCTGCTCACGGTGCTTGCGGAACATGAAAGCGATTGGCAGCCGTTCGTTGCCGACCTTAGCAATCCGGGAGGTGCCGCACCTCTGGTCGCGGTGGTTTCGGAGCATTTCGGTCGGGTGCCCGATTTGCTCGTCAACAATTCCGCCATATTTGGCCAGGACGATTGGGCCACGATGGATGCCCAGACGCTGGAGGCGCATTTCCGGCTCAACACGTTCGCGCCGGTGCTGCTCTCACAGGCTTTGGTACAGGCCGCATCGTCGCACGTTGCAATCGTTCATGTGACCGACCAACGCACCATGAACCCACCCGTTGATCAGATCAGCTACACATTATCGAAACAGGCGCTGGCGGCATCGGTGCGGACGATGGCAAAGGCATTTGGCGCAAAAGCGCGCGTAAATGCGGTTGCGCCAGGGCTGGTCATCGTCACAGACGATTATGCTGCGGACCAAGTCAAGCGATTGGCCGCGATGATGCCACTAGGCGCATTACCCGACCCGCAAGGCGTCGCCGAAGCCGTGCTTTATCTGGCGAATGCCCGCCACGTCACTGGTCAGACATTATTCGTTGATGGCGGTGCGCATCTGCAAAGCTTTGAACGCGATTTCGTCCACCTTTAACGCCCTGAACCTCAGCGCACCCGCCAGACCTTGATGCCGTCGCCCATATCGGGCCGCGGTTCCAACCACGCAGGCGCTTCGCCTTTTGCCAACTGGTCCCAAAGCCCGCCGGGATCTTTGCGGACGTAGAAACGCATTTCGGCCTCGCTTGGACAGACAGCGATATGGGTAATGCCGCGCTTGGCGATGAGTTCTCTTGACGTTTCGGGCGCTGACCGGAAAATTGCGATATGGTCATGCATCGCAGCTTCGTTGCGGTGGTGGCTGCTGGCCAAAACCTGATGCGGCGTTGCCAGCAATATTGTTGGGCCCATATCAAATGGTGCAACAATCCGTGCATTTGGCAATGCCGCCAGCGACGCAACCGACGCAACCGATTCGCATGTCTTGGAGTCAGCTTTGGCTGCCGCGAGACCGGGTTGCGGCTTTGGTCCCAAAACGCGTTCGCCCGCAGAGTATAACTGGGCAACAACTGGCCCGGGCACGAGCAAAAATAGCATTAGCGCGACCAGACCAACACGCCCGCCCGGTTGCTTTGAACGGCGATATTGCTGGAACAGCTGGTTTATCCATACTGCGATAAGCGGAATGGAAAAGGCCGCCGCGACCGATACCGTCCTGAATACCAGCAGCGACAATAACGCGGCATAAACAAGGAAGAACCCAGCGATCCGGATGTCCTTTATTGCGCCCGGTGAGGCCTTTGACTGGACCGACAGCAAGGCCGCAACCCCGCAAGCCGACATCGCGATCAGCACCAGCGCGTTGCGCCAACTCTGGTGCCAGATCGGCAGGCCTTCACTGATATGAACATACCAATATTCACGCACCAGCGGATCAAGCCCGCCAAACGCACCGCCGGCGCATTTGGGGGCAATCAGTAATATTGCGCCAAGAGCGGCAATACCGGCAGCCAAGGCCGCAGCCAAGCGCAGCCGGCGGTGATCGGGCGTCACCGCAATCGCAGGCAGCATGATAGCGGCAGCCAGCACTACTGCGACGATATGCGGCGGCGATACCGTATCGCAATAGGTCGCGAGCAGATCCCGTTGAGTCCCCAGAAACAATAATATGCTGCTGGTGGTAAATGCGCCAATCGTCCAGGCCAGACGCCGACCGTGCGCCTTTTCGATGATCCAGCGCCAACCGAGCAGAACAAAAAAGGCAGCAGTCAGCGGCGCACCTTCCAGCGAAATATGCAGCCACAATGCCAGCGATATGCCTAGCACCAAACCGCCCCGCCGTTTGTCAGGCCAAAACATTGTCCAAAGCGCCAGCACGGCAAAGAAAATCTGCCAGCCGTGATGGTCGATCCGCATGGGCCGCAGTTGGATGAGCAATGCCGGACAAATCAGCGTCAAAACGACTGCGACAATGCCTGCTTCTGCATTGGATAGCCGCGTAGCGATTTGCCCCAATATCATCGCGATGGCACCGAGTAATATCAAAGGAACGGCGGCACCCGCGATCATTTCCGCCGTAGCTTGCCCGAAAAGCGGTTTGAACATCAAAACCAGCAACGCCAATGGCAGCTCAATCATTCGCGACCAGTGCATCGGCGCACCTTCTGGTGCATTCATCCGGTACTGCGTGGTATCAAACCAGCTTTGACCGTTCAGAAAATCACGCAACTGGACCATACGCAACTGGTCGTCAGGGTCCCAGCCACCGAGCGTGATGACCTGAGTCCAGCCCGACCACAGCAATATTGCTGAAACCGCGAGCCAGAGCAAAAGCACCGGCCCGAGTGGCATAGATTTGCGTCCCATTCGAGCCCCCTCGAAAGCGTACTTAGCGCAGCGCTACGGCGTTGTCTTGCTTATCCTTGTATCGCAGATAGAGATAGGGAACATGCTCGGGGTCAAACTGGGTGCGGTGATGCCGATCAAAATACGGCGGCATATGGTCGCCCACGATCAATATGTCAGTTTCAGGGAAATCAGCGGCAGTGATCTCTTTGACAACTTGCACATCAATATCATGCCAGATGTTGAACTGACGACAAATCTGCGGGAAATCACGAGCCAAAATCGGCGATATCCGTTCGCAGTGATCGACATCGAGATTGAGCCCGGGCGGCACGGGAAGATGTGAGTTGAGCGTAAGCCAATATAGGAAAGTTGGCTTCTTTGCTGCCTTTAGCTTGGCCGAAATTTGTTGTGGAATATCACGGTCGCACGCCCCTGGGAAAACCCCGCCACATTTTCGCGCACCGGCGGCCACCAGATCGTCGTTGAATTCACGCTTGGCAAATCCGATGTTCGGATACCATTCGCCGCGCTGAAAGAAGGTTGAGGAAAAGCTGTGCAAGGCGATGGTATCATAGCCTTTACGGCTCAGCTGTGCTGGAAAGCAGTTGCGGTCCTTTGTTTCTATCAAGTCGTAGTAGTCGCCCCAACGCCCGCATAATTCGCGGACTTCGCCAGCGGTCGTGCTGTTGTAGTATAGCGACTGGCCTTCGGAAAGCGTGTAACGGCCGCGTACTGCCGGGCTGTCCTTATATAGCTTGAACAACAGCCGTTTCATCTCTGCGTTGCCGTTCGGCACGCCTAGCGATTCAACGATGATCAGCACAAGATTGCGCGTGCCGTCGGCGCGCGCGTAAAAGCCGGCGTCACTGGTCGCCGATGTGAAGGCTGCGCCTTCAGGTGCCAACCGTTTGTAATGCCCGCGCATCCCCTTACCCATCTGGATATCGACGACGGCCAGGCCGATGAACAATGCGCCTGCGGCCAAAATCAATGCTGGGCGTGAGAAATTGGTGTCGCGGCGCATAAGTTTGAACACGATGCCAAGGATCAGTATCAGTGCAGCGCCGACGCCAATATATTCAAATGCGTTGCCCGGTTTTAGCTCGAGGAAGAACCGGATGGAATAGGTTAGCGAAGACAAATTGAGGTTAAACAAACCGCCGATGAAGTTCAGCGTTGAATAGGTCATCACGCCAATGAACGATAGATAGCGAACCCAAAACGCAAACCGCTTCACGATCAGCCCGGTAAAACCGATAACGCCGATCTCCCACCAGCGGACAGGCGCACCGATGAACCAAAGCGCCATGAAGCCAACATTGGCCATCAGCACCCAAATGAGCACCCAGTGGATAAACTTCTTCGTTTCCTCATCCACGGTGAAAGACCGCGGCAGCCGCAAAGCCATCGACGTCATCTGAAAACCCCCCATTTACGTAATGCGTAGACCGCAAAAAAGCTGATTGCGACGGCGATGCCTTTGGCCGCGATGGCCGATACGCCGACGACACTCGATAACGCGACAACCCCTACGGTGATTCCTAGCCCGACCAACGCAGATCCGGCGAAAAGCGCCCGCTGAAGCTGGAGCGCCACGCCGTCACGGCGTTTGCCCACAAATACATATTGTGCGCTGACGAGCCAGTGCACGACCATCCCAATGCAATATCCAATCCCCGAAGCGAAGGCGGGGGCGAAATCTAGGCTAATGCCCATCGCAAAAACCGACAGGTCGAATAAAAGGGCAACGACGCTTGCCGCCAAATAACGCGTCAGCGTGAACTGCTGCCACACCGAACGCGCGGAGGCGAGGGCACGGTCCACGGGCTTCAAGCTGCCTTGCTGATCTTGCGGGCGTCTTCATCGGCGTCGGTGCCGACGGTAATCCGCTTTGGCACGTCGCGTTCGGAGGTCAAGGCCGCAGCTTGGTCTTCTGTAACCTTGGCAGCAATCGCAACCTGTTCGCCCTCGTCGCCCGCCTCGTGATATTCGGCGTCTTCGTTGACATTCCAGATATTGTAAACGCGGGCACCTGCAACGATATTTTCAACTGTCAGCATCGCCGTCATCATCGCGTGATCCTGATTATTATAGCGGTGCATCCCGTTACGCCCCACCATATGAAGCGTCGGATATTTTCCTTCCAGCTCCGCGCGCATCACTTCGACATTCGCGGCATAATCGTCGTCATAGACCGGATAGGCCTTTTCCTGACGAACCACCGCACCGCCAACCACATCTTCGGGTTTGCACAGCCCGAGAATGCCCATTTCCTTTTTGGCGAGTTCGATCAGCTCGGCATCGCTCGATGCCCATAAATTGTCGTTTTCAAAGCAGAAATATTCTAGGCCAACACAGGCAATCGAGGGGTCGGGCACCATTTCGGGCGACCAGCTGCGGAAATTCTGTACGCGGCCAACTTGCACCTTGCTGTCGTGGATATAAATCCAGTTATCGGGGAACAGATCGTCCGACTTGATCATCAATGCAACGGTCAGGAAGTCACGGTAACGCAGGTTGTTGGCCTGCAACGATGTTGACGGCAACGGATGGATACGAGCGGACAATTCGCGCATCGGCGCACTGCTGATGACATGTTTTGCGGTAATGACGGCTTCGCTGCCATCGGCCTTGGTTGCCGACATCCGCCAGTTACCATCGGCATCTTGTGCCAGTTGCTTGAAGCTATGGCCCATCAAGACCGTGTTGCCCTTGGCGACAACGAAATCGCGCGCCGCATCCCACATCATGCCCGGCCCAAGCCGCGGATAGCGGAAGGTTTCGAGCAAAGTCTTGGTTTCCATGCCGTTATTGGGCTTCTTGTTAAGGCCGAGCGAGCGCTTCAGCCCGTCGACCACCGCGCCACCAAGACTCAATCCCTTAATTCGCTGCGCTGCCCAGTCTGCGGACATTTCATCACACGGCATGCCCCAGACCTTTTCGGTATAGGTTTTGAAGAAGATCGAGAATAATTTATGTCCGAACTGGTTGACCGTCCAGTCCTGGAAGCTGCGAACATTTTTGTTTGGAAAAATCTTGGCCTTGGCATAGCTGGCCATACACAAAGTCGAACGGATAATGCCCAGATTGAACAGGGCTTCGAACGCGCGCAGCGGATAGCTGTAGAATTTGCCTTCATAATAGATTCGGCTCATGCGCGGACGCTGGATGAAATCGTCGGGCAGAATTTCGTTCCACAGGTCAACGACCTCTTTGGATTTCGAAAAAAAGCGGTGGCCGCCAATGTCGAACCGATAGCCATCGACTTCGACGGTGCGGCTGATACCGCCGACATAGCGTTCGTCTTTTTCGATAACGGTGACGCTATAACCCTTTTTGGTTAGCAAATAGGCGGCCGTAAGCCCCGCAGGCCCCGCGCCAATAATCGCCACATCAACCCCGTTTTGCCCCTGAACCATTGCCCAATTTCCTCTAGCGAATTGCTTTCCGGAAATCTGTGAACGAAATGCCCTAATAGATGGTTAACAAGACCTTGCGAAACTGGTCCGCGCGTAAGATTGTTGCTGCATCGCACAAATAACTTGCTTTTCTGCGCATTTGCCGCCATATGATCTTTAAGCGTATGAGGCGAGCGGACAAAACCGCCGCAGTATTGGCAGCGTGAGGGCCGCAGATGGTGGCTCCGCCAATCGAACAAGATGCGTAAAGCTTAGAGGCTTCCCATATCACGCAGGGTTGTTTCCAACGGGTCGGCAAAACGCCGCTCCCGAACACCTGCTGTCGCGCCTATGCGGTCCTGATTCAAGGACGCGCATCACGGGGCGGTGACGATCATATTGAAAGAATATTATGTCTTATTTTGAAGACTTGGGCCTTGCCCAACCTATCCTAAAGGCGCTTGAAGCCACGGGCTACGATACCCCCACGCCAATCCAGCAGCAGGCGATCCCGCCTTTGCTCGAAGGCCGCGACCTTTGCGGTATTGCGCAGACCGGCACCGGCAAGACAGCGGCGTTCGCGCTGCCATCGCTCCACCGTTTTGCCACCAAGCCCAAAGCACGCCAGCAATATAGCTGCAGGATGCTGGTGCTTTCGCCGACACGGGAACTTGCCGCACAGATTGCCGAGAGCTTCCGTACTTATGGCAAGTTTCTCGGCCTCAAAACCGAGTGCGTTTTCGGTGGAATGCCGATTTTCAGCCAGAAGAAGAAGCTTGCTGGCGGCGTCGATATCCTTGTCGCCACACCCGGCCGTCTGATCGACTTGATCGAGCAGCGCGCGGTAACTTTGAAGGATGTCGAAATCTTCGTGCTC
>JANLRW010000064.1:0-7284 GCA_031361925.1 Sphingomonadales bacterium | reverse complement strand
CATGCCTGCCGAAGAGGCGCGGGTCATCAACGCATACGCACGGACCCAATCCTTTCCGGTATGCACGCCGTTGAACAATTCGGTGCCCAACAAATACTGCGCACGCGGATCGCCGCGATCGGCCGACGCTTGCAGATAGGGCAGCGATTCGGGCACTTTGCCTTGATAATGGAGCAAATGGCCATAGCTATCGGCGGCTTGCAGGTGCCCTTGCGCTGCGGCGCGCTTATACCAGTCAAGCGCCACATTCAGGTCGGTTTTTACACCACGACCCATTTTATAAGCTTGCCCCAAGTTAAATTGTGCATCGGGATCGCCCTTCAAGGCCGGGTCGCGCCACTGTTTGACAGCGGCTTCATATTCGCCGCGGCTCCACGCATCGACGCCCGCTTTCACGTCGGCAAGTGCCGGTGCCGCTATCGCCAAAGCGACGGCTGCGATTGCAAATCTAGACAGGTGCGACCCGAATGTCATTTTTTTACTCCATTTCAACATCTCCTGCGCATTAAAACACAGAAACTGCAATTTGGTAAACAGAACCGCTTAATAGCTTAACCAGCGGCACCATTCAAATAGCACGTCTTTGTGCCGCATCGCTATTAAGGATTATCGCGGTGACCCGGGTCTGCGTCTGGTCGAATTCCAGCGCAGCGTTAACGGATTTTTAGCCCTGTTCTGTCACATCCCCATTTGAAACATTTGCAAAGGGGATTGATGTGAGGGTTCTCGCATTAGCGTCACAAAAGGGCGGTTCGGGTAAAACCACGCTGTCAGGCCATCTAGCGGTGCAGGCGCAACTCGCCGGGGCCGGGCCCGTTGTATTGATTGATATCGACCCTCAAGGTTCGCTTGCCGACTGGTGGAACGAACGTGAGGCGGAGCTTCCTGCCTTTGCACAAACTACGGTTGCCCGGCTTGCCTCCGATTTGGCGGTTTTGCGCCAACAAGGGTTTAAACTCGCAGTGATAGACACGCCGCCAGCGATTACGATGGCTATTCAGAGCGTTATATCGGTATCTGAGCTGATCGTTGTCCCCACACGTCCCAGTCCGCATGATTTGCGCGCAGTCGGGGCTACGGTCGATTTATGCGAACGTGCCGGAAAGCCGCTGATTTTCGTCGTCAACGCGGCCACACCAAAGGCGAAGATTACTTCCGAAGCCGCCGTCGCGTTGTCACAGCATGGTACTGTCGCACCGATTACCCTCCATCACCGAACCGATTTCGCGGCGTCGATGATCGATGGTCGCACGGTGATGGAAATCGATCCCAATGGCCGGTCCAGTCAAGAAGTCATCCAGCTTTGGACGTATATATCTGACCGGCTCGAAAAGAATTTCCGCCGCACCGTCTTTAGCGCACCTGCATCCTCATCCAGCCAGCAAGCCGCCTCTGCGCGGCCGATGGGTGGATTTGGTCGTCGGGTTTTCGGCACTTAACGGTAGGGGGGCAAAGAAAATGGCGGAACTTAAACCAATCGCATCGCTCTCCGGCATATTGCTTGCACGTAAAGGTGCGGCCCGTCCGGCAATGCGTCGCCCAACGATGATGGGTAGTATCGGATCAGCGGCCTTGGCTCAGGATGATCTGGGTTGGAATGACATGGGCTATGACGTCGACCCCGACCCCAATGCACCAATGGATTATGAACATGACCATCAGGGCTATAACCCGCTAGCCGGTGCGGTACCTGAGGTAAAACCAGAGGTCCGCCAACAGCAAGAACGGATTGCTGAGCAGTTTCAGGCCGAAGTTGAAGTCGGCTTTGACGCGCTGGAAGCAGATACTGACCCTGTTGGTGCTGCCCTGACCATTGTGACGATGACGCCGGAGCCTCCGGTCAAACCGATTGCAAAGAAGATCAAGACCGATGCGCCGCGCTCACGCGCTCGCGCCGTTCCCGGTCAAAAGGAAAA
Source organism: Sphingomonadales bacterium (assembly GCA_031361925.1). GTDB lineage: Bacteria > Pseudomonadota > Alphaproteobacteria > Sphingomonadales > Sphingomonadaceae > Sphingorhabdus_B. Next base: position 5,368 of record JANLRW010000064.1, on the reverse strand, counting down.
GGCGGCGTTTACACTCCGCCTCGATCAAGACCGCCATTTGAAGCTCCGTTTGGCTTGTGCAGTGCGCAACAAATCGGCGCAAATGCTGGTGACTGACGCGCTTGATGCCTTTCTCGAATCGATGCCTGAAATCGGCCAGCTTGCTGCCAATGTTCCGGCGCGGAAATGAATATGTTGAATCCAATGCGTTATTTTGAGGTGTTGTCATGAATAGCAATTTTGTAGTGAAGCTCGCATTGTCGACCGCGTTTGTGGCGGTGCCGACCTTGGGTTGCACCAGCCTCGGGGTGAGCAGCACCGCGAAGGTCTCCGCAGCTAAAGCCGGGCCGGAAAAGGCATTTGGCTGGGCAAAGAAGGCCGAGAAGGCCTTTGCCAAGGGCAAGACCGACCGCGCGCTGACGTTCGCTGAATTGGCGGTCGAAGCCGATATGCAGAACCGCGATTACCGCGCCCTGCTGGCTCGGATTTACATGACGCAAGGCCGTTTTGCTTCGGCAGAGCGCACATTGACCGATGTAATGGAACTGGGTCAGGTTGATCCGCGCACAGTGGTAAGCTTGGCTTTGGTCCGGATCGCGCAAGGTGATGTTAATTCCGCCATTTCGTTGGTCGAGGCGAACCGTGCTATCGTTCCGGCAAGCGATTACGGATTGACGCTGGCGCTTGCTGGTGAATCCGGCCGTGCGATTGAAGTTTTGACCGACGCGATTCGTGCCGACAACGCTTCGGCGCGCACCCGTCAGAATTTGGCGCTTGCTTATGCACTTGATGGCCGCTGGCGCGAGGCGCGGATGATGGCTGTGCAAGACATGTCGCAGGATATGGTCAACGAACGGATTGCCGAATGGGCACAATATGCCCGGCCAAACGCTTATCAATTACGCGTTGCCGGTTTGTTGAACGTCACCCCCCGTGAAGACGCCGGTCAACCGGTCCGTTTGGCGCTGAATTCTGCAACTGCTACCTTAGCGTCGGTGCAACCCGAAACATTGCTAACTCCGATTGCCGCACCAGCGGCCGCCGTTGAGTTGGCCGCGATTGGTCCGGCTCCGGTCGCCGAAAGTGCTGGTTTTTCAGCCGTTGAAACTGCCTTGACGATGGTCGAAGTGGCACCGTCGGCCATAACCGAAGCGCCACTTATCAAAGCCCAAACGGGTCCTTCAAAGGCCGCTGCACCTGCCGTTGTGGCCCCAATAAAGCTGGCCATCGCCGATGTCCCGGCTGTCGCACCTAAAGCAGTGACTGGCACCCATGTCGTTCAACTGGGCGCGTTCTCGTCAGCTGCAGCTGCGGAAAGGGCGTGGAGCCAATATAGCAAGCGTTTCGGCGTATTGAACGGCTTTGCCTCGGCAAGTTCGAAGGTGACGGTCAATGGCAAAACACTGATCCGGTTGGCCGCCAGCGGCTTTGGTAATCAGGCAACTGCGAATTCGGCGTGCCACCAGATTAAGTCGATGGGCGGCGTTTGTCTGGTGCGCAGCAACGGCGGACAAGCACCGGTCCGTATGGCATCGGCACAAGGTCGCCGGGTTGCCGCACGCTAACCCTTAATAACATAACGCAGATCAGGGGCGGCGGGTCACAAGACCTTGCCGCCCTTCATCATTTGGCGGACGCGACCTTGTACGGGCAGCCGGTCGAACGGCGTATTTCCGGCCAATGCTGCCATGCGGTCTCCGTCAATCTGCCACGGGGTATCGGGGTCGAGCATGATGATGTCGGCGTCGCAACCTTCTTCCAACCGCCCGGCGTTCAGCCCCAATATCTGTGCCGGATTGGTCGCGAGCAACTCGAACAAACGCCCAACTGAAATCGTCCCATCGCGCACGAGGTTGAGCGACAATGCGAGCAGCGTCTCCGCACCTGCCATACCGGGTTCGCTCTCGGAAAATGGCCGGCGCTTGTCTTCGGGGCCGCGCGGATCATGGCCTGAGGCTATCACGTCGATGGTGCCGTCGGCGATCGCGCCGATGCACGCCGACCGGTCGTCTTCTGACCGGAGCGGGGGCGACAGCCTCGCAAAAGTCCGGAAATCAGAAATTGCGTTATCCGAAAGGAACAGATGCGCCGGGGTAATGCCGCAGCTAATCCGCAGACCCCGTGATTTGCCACCGCGAATCAGATCAAGGCCGCGCGCCGTTGTTACCTGACGGAAATGGACATGCGCCCGGCTTTCCTCTGCTAGCATTAGGTCGCGAGATATGGCCAACGCTTCGGTTATGGGCGACGCGCTCGCAAGCCCGAGCAAGGTCGCGGTTTCGCCCTCGGTTGCAACCGCATTTCCCGCTAAACCGCTATCCTCGCTATGGACGAAGACCGGCAAATCGAGTGCGGCGCAGTAGCGCATGATCCGTAACATGATGCCGCTGTCGGATATCCATTTGCGCCCCGTGGCAACTCCCAGTGCGCCCGCGTCTTTCATTAGCGCAATCTCGGCCATGTGCAGCCCGGCCAAGTCGCGCGTTGCTGCAGCCAGCGGATGGACCCAGAAATCGGGTTTGCCCTTGAGCGCGGCATAACGGACGGTGGCCGGATCGTCGTGCACGGGCGACTGGTCGGGCATCAATGCCGCACGCGTTATCCCACCGAAACGGAAGGCAGGCTTATCGGTCTTGAATACGCCAAGGTCAATGATTCCAGGTGCGACGATAAGCCCGCTGACGTCGAATTGTTCGGCGAGTGCCGCGGCCTTGCCTACCGATACAATTTTACCGCCTTCGACATGTAGATGAAGCGGCTCGGCTTTGTCTTTTCCGGGCAAAACGACATGGCCGCCGACGATGTTGATGCCGCTCATGCCCAGCCCTCCAACCCGCGCGCTGTGCGGGTAAGGATATCGAGACAGGCCATCCGAACCGCTACGCCCATCTCGACCTGTTCAGTAATCGCCGAACGTTCCACATGGTCGGCGATGTTACTGGCAATTTCGACGCCGCGATTCATCGGGCCTGGGTGCATCACCAGCGCGTCGGGCTTGGCAAGCGCCAGCCGCCGTTCGTCTAGGCCGTAGAGATGGAAATATTCGCGCGGAGAAGGGATGAAATCGCCCTGCATCCGTTCGTTTTGCAGCCGGAGCATCATCACCACGTCCGCGCCGTCGAGCGCTTGGTCGAAATTGCTGAAGGATTTTGCGCCAAAGGCTTCGATCCCGAATGGCATCAGGGCAGGGGGCGCAACCACGCGCACCTCGGCACCAAGCGATTTCAGGCAAAACAGGTTGGAGCGCGCCACGCGGCTATGCAGAACGTCGCCGCAAATGACGACACTCTGTCCCTCAACGCTTCCTTTGCGCCGCATGATTGTCAGCGCGTCGAGCAATGCCTGTGTCGGATGTTCATGGCTGCCGTCGCCTGCATTCAAGACAGGACAATCGACCTTGCCCGAAATCAGTTGAACGGCGCCCGAGCTGCCGTGGCGAATGACAATCGCATCGGCGCGCATTGCGTTCAGCGTCATTGCGGTATCGATCAGCGTTTCACCCTTTTTGACGCTGGATTGAGCGGCATGCATATTGACAACATCAGCACCGAGCCGCTTTCCAGCAATCTCAAACGACAGCAATGTTCGCGTTGAATTTTCGAAAAACGCGTTGATGATAGTCAGCCCGCGCAGGCGGTCATCATGCTTAGCGGCCCCAGACCGGTTAAGAGCAACCCACTGCTCAGCCTCCTTCAAGATATACAGAATTTCCCAAGTCTGAAGCCCTGCGATGCCAAGCAAATGCCTGTGCGGAAACGCTTCCGAGCCACTTGGGAAGCGGTCGGCGGCAAAATTAGATGTCCATGTCATTAAAGCCAGTGCCTTAGGCAGCTTTTATCCGCATATCAAGCCGTCAACGCGTCAATCGCGCCCTGCAGTATGAACGCCGCCGCGCCGCTATCGATCTTTGCCGCGCGTTTGGCGCGGCTCATGTCGGCGGCGATCATCTCGCGTTCGATGGCTTGCGTCGACCACCTTTCGTCTTTCAGCAGGATAGGGAGGCCAATATCCTCGATATTCTTGGCAAATGCGCGCGTCGACTGGCTGCGCGGGCTTTCGCTGCCGTCCATGTTGAGCGGCAGGCCAATGACGATACCCTTCGTGGCGCGCGTGGCGATAGCCGCCAGCAGGGCCGCTTTGTCCTTCGAAAATTTTTGCCGAGTGATGAGGTCTGCAGGCGACGCGAAACTCCAGCCTGCATCGCAAAAGGCGGTGCCGATCGTTTTGGTGCCGAGATCGAGGCCTATTAGGACGCCGCCATCGGGCAATAAGCCTCTGAAATTCAAGGCGTTGTCAAAGATCATTTAGCCAAATACTGCTGCAATCGCCAAAGCGCATCTGCCCTGACATTCGCCCAGAAAAGCGGGATATCATACACGTGGTAATTGTTACCCGGCAGCACATAGGGGCCGACTTCGGGCGGATCGCCGATCAGGAGGAAGCCCTTTTCATCGCACCGCGCCGGGACCGCGCCGACAATCAATTCGCCAGTTTTCATCTCCGCATCGGGTTTCAATGTTCCCAGATTGGCCTCCATCGCCGCTTCCGGCAATGCGCCGCCGGTGAGCGGATTGCTGCACAATAATGCCGTATCTTTGCGCGGCTGGCCGTTGAAGCCTGTTGTCGCGTCATACGCCTTGACGAGGCGGCCATATTCGGCAGGCTCGGCAAAGCTCTGCCACGCCATAATGCAACCGGTCATATCCGCCGTGGTGCAGGCGGGCAGGCCCATTTCGCTGAGATCGGTGTCGACTGAGACTGGCCAGCCGACGACATAAACAGCGACAATGCGCTTGGCGATTGGTTTGCCTGCAATGCGGTCCTTCAGCAAATGTGTCAGATGAAGCGCGCCCTGACTATGACCTGCCAAGATAATGGGCCGATCTTTCTGCACTTTGGCAACAAATTCATCGAAGGCGAGCAGGACATCCTCATAAGCGGCATTAAGCGCTTGCTGACCCTCTGGTTTGGTGGTCAGGAACGATCCGATTGCCGCTTGCCGGTAACGCGGTGCCCATAATTCTCCGGCATCGGCAAAGGGTGAGGCAAGCCCGCGCAGGAACAGCCGTGCACGATCTTGCGATTCGGTATCGTCCAGCGGAGCATTCCAGTAGTCCTTGCCGATATAGGACGTCGGATGGACAAAAAAGATCGCGGCTGAACCGCGGACTGCTGCATCCGCCCCGCCCGCTGGCTTCCAGTCTGCCGGATTGCCGGATTTGCCGGGCCGTGCAAACCACATGTCGTTGCCAGCATAAATGCTCTGCTCAAATGCTGCCTGCTTCATAAACTTGGTGGTCGGCACGAACGCGAGTTCGGTCAATTCGGTTTCATAGATTTTAAGCGCAAAGCCACCGGCGATGACCAGCACAATGAGTGCTGCGAACAC
>JANLRW010000062.1:0-8207 GCA_031361925.1 Sphingomonadales bacterium | reverse complement strand
GCACCGATCAACGTCGCAGCCAATGGGTCGTAGGGGCCGATGGCGCGCGCAGTCCGGTCCGTAATGCCGCGGGAATCATATGTGATGATCTCTATTTTGACGAACCGTGGCTGGGGGTTGATGCAATTGTGCATGACTTTTCGCGGCTTCCGGCAGTGAATTTGCAAATATGCGATCCCGAGCGGCCGACAACATGCGTGTTAACGGGCAACGGTCGGCACCGTTGGGAGTTCATGATTAAACCCGGCGAAACGGCGGAACAGGTGCTTGACGACGCATTTGTCGCGCGGTTGCTGGAGCCTTGGAATGTCGACGGGGCGATTACAATTGAACGCAAGGCGGTTTACCGCTTTAACGCAAAGATTGCGCAGCAGTGGCGCAAAGGCCGTGCGTTCTTGGCAGGCGATGCCGCGCACCAGACACCGCCATTTGCCGGGCAAGGCATGTGCGCAGGCATCCGCGATGCCGCCAACCTTGGCTGGAAGCTGGGCCGCGTGGTGCAGGGCAAGGCTCCACCGCAAATTCTCGACACTTACCAAACCGAGCGCGAGCCACATGTCCGCGCGACTATCGGCATGGCGATGATGATGGGACACACGGTGTGCATAACCTGTCCCGATGCTGCCGCCGAACGCGATCGCGCGATGCTGGAGGCGCGCGCCGCTGGGCAGTCACCCGACGGCGATGTCAAGTGGCCGCCAATTGCGGATGGCCTCATTCTTGCGGGAACGCTGGGGGCTGGTGAATACTTCCCGCAGTTTGTGAGCAGACAAGGGACTAAGTTAGACGATATCTTAGGCAACGGCGCTTGGATGCTTAGTGAGACCGGTGCCGGTATCGCACCAAAAGCCAGCGTGCATCATATAGCACTCGATAACGAGCTCATCCGCCCGTTTGCCGATGACCTGTCGAGATGGCTGAACGAAAATGGCGTCCGCTCAGTTCTGGTAAGGCCCGACCGCCACATTTTCGGCACCGGAAACGCCGCCGATCTGTCCGCTGCTTGGCCAGGTTAAGCATTTGCGGCTGAACAAGCCTTGGAGGAGGGGAAAGGGGTGGGTGGACTTTCGGTCGACTGTGGCACGGCGGTCACTTTTCCGCTGCGGGAAACCGTAACGGCGGCACGATGCCCAGTGTTCTCCCATTAATTCATCCCCGATACAGCATGTCTGACTAACATGCGCAAAACCCTTGGCGACGGCCTAAAGAGTATCTAAGGACAATCGCATGAACAGAAAAATCCTTGTGTCCGCCGCTTTGCTGGCATCTACCGCCTTGCTTTCCGGATGTGCGGCCCTTGGCTTGGGCGGCGGCGATGCGAAGCCCGGCAGCAATACCCGCTATGTCGCACGCGATGTGAATACGCTGTATAATGCCGCCAAAGACAAGCTTGATAATAAGCAATATGAGGTTGCCGCCGCGTTATTCGACGAGGTCGAACGTCAGCATCCTTATTCGCCGTGGGCGCGGCGGGCGCAGCTGATGAGCTCATTCAGTTACTACATGGCGCAGAAATATAACGAATCGGTATCGTCGTCGCGGCGTTTCCTGTCGATCCATCCGGGCAATAAGGACGCGCCATATGCCTATTATCTGATCGCTTTGTCTTATTACGAACAAATAAGCGACGTGACCCGCGACCAAAAGATTACGCAGCAAGCTTTGTCGGCACTTGGTGAAGTTCAGCGACGTTATCCAAACACGCGCTATGCGTCGGATGCGGGTTTGAAAATTGACCTTGTGAACGATCATTTAGCAGGCAAGGAAATGGAGATTGGGCGGTTCTATCAGCGCCGCGCCTTGTGGCTGGCCTCTGCCTTGCGGTTCCGCGAAGTGGTCGACAAATACGACACAACAACGCACGCGCCCGAGGCTTTGTTCCGCCTGACCGAGAGCTATCTGGCGATGGGCGTTCCCGAAGAAGCCAAGAAATCGGCGGCAGTTTTGGGTGCCAACTATCCTGGCAGTGAGTGGTATCAGCGCGCCTATGACTTGATGCAAAAGCACGCGCCGACGGCGTGATGCGATGCTGACGGGGCTTTCGATCCGCGATGTGGTGCTGATCGAGGCGCTTGACCTTGAATTTACGAGCGGATTGGGTGTGCTCACCGGTGAAACCGGAGCCGGGAAGTCAATTTTGCTCGACGCGCTAGGTCTGGCGCTTGGTGCGCGAGCCGATAGCGGGCTGGTGCGGTCAGGCTCGGATAAGGCACAAGTGACTGCCAGTTTCGATGCGCCAGCGGGTGTGCTGACGCTGCTTGCTGATAACGATATCGACATGGACGCGGGCGAACCATTGCTGATCCGCCGTTCGTTGAAGGCCGATGGCGGAAGCAAGGCGTTTATTAACGACCAGCCCTGCTCTGCGGCGTTGCTTCGTGATGTCGGCGCGATACTAGTTGAAATCCACGGCCAGCACTATGATCGCGGGCTGATCAATCCGCGCGGTCACCGTGCATTGCTCGACGCGTTCGGGCGGTGCGATACTGCCAGCGTTGCGGCCAGCTTCACCGCTTGGCACGAGGCAAAGGCGCGGCTCGATGTGGCGCGCGAGGCGCTCGATAATGCCGCGCGCGACCGTGAATGGCTTGAACATGCGGTCGCCGAGTTGCAGGCGTTCAATCCGCAAGCTGGCGAGGAAGAGCAACTCGCCGGCGAACGCTCCGACATGCAAAAGGGCGAGCGCGTTGCCGATGATTTGAAGACGGTTCTGGAGAGCTTTGATGGCCCGAAAAGCGGCATCGCGCTGATTCGCGGCGCAGCGCGCAAGCTCGACCGGCTGGCCGACGCGCATCCGATGCTGGCCGATGCGCTAACGTCGCTTGACCGAGCGGTAATCGAGGCAAGCGAGGCGGAAGACAAGTTGAACGCAGCTTCGCGCGCGCTTGAATTCGAACCTGCGAGGCTAGACGAAATCGAGGTGCGTTTGTTCGAATTGCGGGCATTGGCGCGCAAGCACAATGTTGCGCCCGATGCGATACTGGCGCTCTCAGAAAATCTCGCGGCGCGATTGGAGTCGATCGAGGCGGGCGGTGAAGGACTGGCGAAACTGGAGGCCGAGGTTGCGGTAAAGGCAGCGGCTTATCGTAGTGCAGCCGAAATGCTGACGGTGATACGGACTGAGGCTGCGCTCCGGCTGGACAAAGCGGTCGCCGGAGAACTTGCTCCGCTGAAACTCGACGCTGCGCAATTCCGCACCAGCATCGAACCACTACCTGAGGACCGGTGGAGCGGGAACGGCATGGACCGCGCCGAATTCCTGATTTCGACCAATCCCGGTGCACCGTTCGCGCCGCTCAACAAGATTGCATCGGGTGGCGAACTATCGCGCTTCATCCTCGCGCTGAAGGTTGCGCTGGCCGAAGAGGGCGGGGCAGCAACCATCATCTTCGACGAAATCGACCGCGGTGTCGGCGGCGCAGTGGCAGCAGCAATTGGCGAGCGCTTAGCGAGGCTAGCACAGCGGACGCAATTGCTCGCCGTCACCCACAGCCCGCAAGTTGCCGCCAAGGGACAGGCGCATTATTTTATCGCTAAATCTAGTGAAGGCACGGTGACGCGAACTGGGGTGACCCTGCTGGATCCAGCCGAACGCCGTCAGGAAATCGCTCGAATGTTGTCGGGTGCTGAAGTTACTGACGAGGCACGTGCTCAAGCCAAACGCCTGCTGGAGGTGGTGTGACCGCCGAAGCCGATACCGCCAATGAACTGATGCGTCTTGCCAAGACCATCGCCCATCACAACAAGCGCTATCACGCAGAGGACGCGCCGGAGATTTCCGACGCGGAATATGATGCGCTGGTGCGGCGGAATAACGAACTTGAGGCGGCGTTCCCGAAGCTGGTGCGCGCCGACAGTCCGAACAAGGCGGTGGGTGCTGCGGTTGATGGCTCGGGCCTGAAAAAGGTCACGCATGCAAAGCGGATGATGAGCCTCGACAATGCGTTTGATGCAGAGGATGTCGCTGATTTCGTCGCGCGGGTGCGGCGGTTTTTGAACTTGCCAGAGGGGACCGAGGTCGCGCTGACCGCCGAGGACAAGATCGACGGGCTTTCGTTATCACTACGCTATGAGAATGGCGCGCTGAAACAGGCGGCGACGCGCGGGGATGGGACGGTCGGGGAGGACGTGACTGCGAATGTGGCGTATATTGGCGATATCCCGCAGCGTTTGGATGGTGCAGCGCCTGCCATCTTCGAAATCCGGGGTGAGGTCTATATGGCGAAGTCCGACTTTGCCGCGCTCAATGCCGATCAAGAAGCAAAAGATGGCAAGATATTTGCCAATCCGCGCAACGCGGCTGCGGGATCGTTGCGGCAAAAGGATGCTAAGGTGACGGCATCACGCCCGTTGCGTTTTCTCGCGCATGGATGGGGCGAGGTGAGCGCCCTGCCTGCCGACACACAGGCCGGCGTGTTGGCTGCCATTGCATCGTGGGGCGTGCCAGTTTCGCCGCTGTTGGCGCGTGTAGATAGTGCACACGACGCATTAACCCATTATGCAAGGATCGAACAGCAGCGGGCGGAATTGCCCTATGATATCGACGGCGTCGTTTACAAAGTTGATCGGCTCGACTGGCAAGAGCGGCTTGGCTTTATTGCCAAGGCACCGCGTTGGGCGATTGCGCATAAGTTTCCGGCAGAGCGCGCAGAGACGACGCTTGAAGCCATCGACATCCAGGTCGGGCGCACCGGCAAGCTCACGCCAGTCGGACGGTTGAAGCCGGTGACCGTTGGCGGAGTGGTGGTATCGAAGGTTACGTTGCATAACCGCGACGAGATTGCGCGGCTGGGCGTATGGCCCGGCGACCGGGTGGTGGTGCAAAGGGCAGGGGACGTGATCCCGCAGATTGTCGAAAACCGAACCGCCGACGCGCAGCGTGGTGCTTATGCCTTCCCCGACCACTGCCCAGAATGCGGGTCCGAAGCGGTGGCAGAGCAAGGCGAAGTCGATGTCCGCTGCACTGGCGGTCTGATCTGTCCTGCGCAACGTGTGCAGCGCTTGATCCATTTTGTCAGTCGCGCAGCGCTCGACATCGAAGGGCTGGGCGAGAAAACCATTCAGGAATTTTTCGACCTCGGCTGGCTTGAAAGCCCAGCCGACATTTTCCGCCTTCGGAGCAAACGCGACGTCATCCTCGAGCGAGACGGTTGGCAGGAAAAGTCTGTGGATAACCTGTTGGCAGCGATCGACGCCAAACGCGCTCCAGACCCAATCAAACTGCTGTTTGGGTTAGGCATCCGGCATATCGGTGCTGGCATTTCGAAAGATTTGGTCAAAAACTTCTTGGAACTCAACACCGTGAAGGACCTGGGCATCCGTGTTGCCACTGGCGATGAAAGTGCAATTGCCGATTTGACGGGCATTGATGGGATAGGGCCGACCGTCGCTAAAGCGTTGGGCGACTTCTTCCACGAAGCACATAACCGCCAAGTTTGGGATGATTTGCTACGCGAGGTCAACCCGCCAGCCTATGTCTCAAATGTCCGAACAAGCGATTGGACCGGCAAAACGGTTGTTTTTACAGGAAAGCTCGAAACGATGAGCCGCGATGAAGCCAAGGCGCAAGCCGAAGCATTGGGTGCAAAAGCCGCAGGGTCGGTGAGCGCGAAGACCGATTTGGTCGTGGCGGGCCCGGGCGCAGGGTCGAAGCTTAAGCAGGCCACCGCGCTTGGAATTCGCGTCATCGACGAGGCCGAATGGGGTGCTATAGTCGCGGCGGCATGAGGGGAGTTAGGCATGGCAAAAAAGGGATTTCTCGACCGGCTAGAACGTGATCTGCAATCGCCGATCGAGGCCCGTGGATTCGGCTCGGGCTGGTTTGCCGGATTTTTTGGGTTGGTAATGGCGATTGCCGGTTTTGGTATGGTCGTGGCGCTGCGTTATCCCGAATGGTTTGCGACGCCAGAATTGGCAACGCTGAAAGACTGGGCGGCGTTTCGCTCTGTCGTGCATTTCATTTTGCTCGGGGCCTATGGATTGGCGTTGCTCAGTCTATTGTTGCGGCCACGAAAGGTTCTGGGGTTCAGCGCGCTTGTCATTGCCTTGGCGGCAACGCTAATTGGTGGGGCAAATGTCCAGCCCCAAGAAACCAAAGACTGGGGCATTTTTTTCGGGCTTGATTTCTTTGTCGTCAATATGGTCGCAACCGGTTTGATGTTTGCGCCGATTGAACGATTATTCCCGCACCGTAAGCAGCAACGGCTATTCCGCGTCGAGTGGAAAGAAGATATTTTCTATTTTCTGATCAGTTCGATGCTGGTGCAGATATTCTCATTCCTCGCGCTGGCCCCGTCCAGCGTTATCAACGCGAACACAAATAGCTGGGACACTTTCCGGCTATGGGTCGCATCAATGCCGTGGGCGTTGCAATTTGCCCTGGTTATCTTTCTCTCCGACTTCGCGCAATATTGGTATCATCGCCTGTTCCATAAAATGCCGTTCTTGTGGGGTTTTCACGCGGTCCATCATTCCGCAAAAGCGATGGACTGGCTTGCCGGCTCGCGAATGCACTTTGTTGAGGTAATCCTGCTGCGATCAATCACTTCATTACCATTGTTTACGCTGGGCTTCAGCCCATCGGTGATGCAGGCCTATATCGGCTTCGTGTATATCTACTCGTCATTGCTACACGCGAATTTGAAAGGTGATTTCAACTGGCTGGGCCACTGGATAGCAACGCCGCGCTTCCATCACTGGCATCACGGGTTGGAAAAAGAGGCATTTGACGTAAATTTTGCGATCCATTTTCCGTGGATCGACAAAATGTTCGGGACATTTTATCTGCCCGTTGATCGCTGGCCAAAAGATTATGGCGTACCGGAGCAGGTGCCCCAAGGATATTGGGAACAAATGAAATATCCGTTCGTCAGGCAGCGAAATTAGCGTCGGGAGTTTGAATTCTGGTTTTAAATTGCGTGACGGCGCGCTGGAATTTGGAGCACCAGCGCGCCGTCAGAACCGCGACAGCCCCCTCTGCCACGCGGTTCAAATTCCCCCAGTTCAAGCTTGCGTAAGAGGTCCGTTATCCGGCTCCTGCGTGACGCTGCGACTCCGATTGGGCTTGATTCTGCTACGGTCTTATGGCTCTTTGCCGCGTAACAATGCCAAAGATTTTACAATCGCAAATTCCGCTTGAGAATACAGGACGTTCGGTTGGTGCGCCGGCTCTCTTCGATTGCCTGCCAAAAGCTGTTCAGGCCAATTTGCGGCACAGTGCGATTCGCCGGAGCTTTGCCGACGGACAATTAATTTGGCATCGGGGTGATGGTGCCGACGGTTTTTGGATTATCGAAAAGGGGCAAGTCAAACTTGGCCATCATACCGCATCGGGCGAAATGCAGGCGCTTTTCATCATCGGTCCCGGCGACAGTTTTGGCGAGTTGGCATGTTTAGGGAATTTCCCCCGCGTGGTTGATGCCGAAGCGGTAGGTGCGCTCGAAATGCTATGGGTCGACGATTCCATTTTGTCTGCTGCGATTGATGAGTCGCCCAAGGTAAGCCGCGCCTTCATCACCGCTTTAGCGCAGCAATTGCAGGAGGCACTGGACCGGCTGATCGTATTCCGCAACATGCCGGCACCTAAACGACTAGCGCAAAATCTGCTCGCGCTTTGCGAAGGCAAGGAAGCGCCGGTTAAACTGGGTATCCGCCAGCAAGAACTTGCCGAACTCGTTGGCGTGTCGCGTATGACGATTGCATCAGCCTTGGCGCAATTGGAGGAACTGGGGCTGGTGGCGCGGCATTACAGGCACTTGATTATAACCGACCCGTCGGCGCTGCGGCAGTGGATGAAAAGCTAAAACCAGCGCATTACACCGCCCGGCATCGGCGTCCATATCCCGACCCGCACTCCAGCATCTTTTAACACCGCACCCGTCCATGTGTTGCAGGTGTTAACTGCGTTATAATGGCCGATGGAGTCGTAGAATAGGTTATTCGGTCCATAGGCTGGATATGCCGTGCTGCGCCCCCGTTGGTCGAGGCGAAAAGTTCCGCGAATATGGTTGATTATGCTGCGATACTGTGTGGGACTAACCCGCAGTCTTTTGCGGTGAAGCAATGGTTGCGGGTTGACCAAATGATAAATATGCAAGGTCGTAAAATCCGACCCGACGACAGCACCGACGATATCGCCTGACTTTACGTCGCCCCATGTTCGCGCATTGCGGTAAACGGCACCCTGACCCCAGCCAATCATCGCATGG
>JANLRW010000059.1:0-15087 GCA_031361925.1 Sphingomonadales bacterium | reverse complement strand
GGCAGGGTTCGAACCTGCAACCCCAAGCTTAGAAGGCTCGTATTCTATCCAGTTGAACTACGGGCGCGCGATGGGATCCAATAACCACTTTGCACCGACCTGCAAAGGCGGTTATGCGGTGCCCATGCAAGACAACCAGATAATCGCGCAAGACGCGGCGTCGACATCGGGACGCAATTTTCGTTACTACGACTTCGTCATGGCGGCGTTTGTCGCGATATTGTTGCTGTCGAACGTGATCGGTGCCGCCAAACCGGCGGCGATCAATATCAACGGTGAACAATGGGTGTTCGGCGCTGGCATCCTTTTCTTCCCGCTCGGCTATGTTATCGGTGACGTCCTGACAGAGGTTTACGGCTATGCCCGCGCACGCCGGGTAATCTGGGTGGGGTTTGTTGCTCTCATTTTCATGGCGTTTATGAGCTGGGTTGTCGTGTCGTTGCCGCCTGCTGCTGGCTGGCAGGGGCAAGCCGCGTATGAAAGCGTGTTCGGTCAGGTCTGGCGCATCGTTATTGCCTCGATTACGGCTTTTTGGGCAGGCGAATTCGTCAACAGCTATGTGATGGCGCGGATGAAAGTCTGGACGCGCGGCAAGCATTTATGGACGCGGACGATTGGTTCGACCTTTGTCGGCCAAGGCGTCGACAGCCTGATTTTCTATCCACTCGCGTTCTGGGGCGTGTGGGAAACCAAGGTTGTTTTGACGGTGATGGTGACGAACTGGGGCTTGAAGATATTGTGGGAAGTGGTGTTGACGCCGGTTACCTACGCTGTCGTCGGCTGGCTTAAAGCACGCGAGGGTGTCGATATCTTTGATGACAGCACCGACTTCTCCCCGTTCAAGGCGCGCATATGATCGAGATGTGGGCCACCGCACCGCAAGATCTACAGCTGCTCAAGTTAAACATTATCGAAGCGACCGGCCTCGGTAAGGATGCGTTGCACGTCTATGCCGGATTGACGGTATTTATCGTCGTTCGCCTGATCTGGCGGCGGCGGGGCGGCTGGTGGCTGGCGTGGGTCGCCGCACTCTTGCTGGCGACGATGGTCGAATGGCTCGACCTACGCGCCGAAGCTTCGCAGACCGGACCGCAGCCCGATGGTGCGCACTGGCACGATATCTGGAATACGATGTTTTGGCCGACGATGCTCTTGCTATTCGGGCGCTGGTTGCGGCCCAACGCCACGACCGGCCGGGATTTACGCGAACTCGCGGATGAGCACTTCGAACAGCCGCCGCCCATCTGAACCGCCATGCACTGCGCCGGTCATCCGTTCGGGATGCGGCATCATGCCCAGCACGTTGCCGGTGTCGTTTAATAATCCGGCGATGTTACGCGCCGAGCCGTTGACTTCCTCGCCGTAGCGGAACGCAACGCGGCCTTCACCTTCCAGTCGGTCCAGCGTCGCATCATCGGCGAAGTAGTTGCCGTCATGGTGCGCGACCGGGATATGGATTTCTTCGCCTGCATCATAGCCGCGGGTGAACAGCGATTGGCTGTTCTCGACTTTCAGCTTCACTGTGCGGCAGACAAAGCGGATGCCGGCATTGCGCATCAAAGCGCCGGGAAGCAGCCCCGCCTCGGTCAATATCTGAAAGCCGTTGCACACCCCGAGCACCGGGACCCCGCGACCCGCGGCCTCGACCACCGCCTGCATGACGGGCGAACGCGCGGCCATGGCGCCCGAGCGCAGATAGTCGCCATAGGAAAATCCGCCCGGAATCGCGATCAGATCGACGCCGGAGGGCAGGCTCGTTTCCCGGTGCCAGACCAGGCTGGTGTCAGCCCCCGTCACTTCGCGGATCGCCACCGCCATGTCGCGGTCGCAATTGGACCCGGGGAACTGAATAACTGCGGCGCGCATCAGGCAGCCTGCTCGATCTCAAAATTCTCGATCACCATATTGGCGAGCAGCTTGCTGCACATCGCTTCAAGGTCCGCCGTGGAAACGCTAGGTTCATGGTCGATCTCGATCAACCGTCCGGCGCGGACGTCGTTGACGCCGGCAAAGCCAAGTCCCTCAAGTGCATGGTGAATGGCCTTGCCTTGCGGGTCGAGCACACCGTTTTTTAGGGTTACAAAGACGCGGGTTTTCATAGGTTCGGGCCCTTTTTGGCGTGTTCGCCCTCCCTATAGAAGCCACCCGCGCCGACACAAGCACAAGGTGCAAAGAAACCAAATATTAACCCTGTTTCGCAATTCGGCCTTGACGGTATCAGGTTTATGCCGGTCAACCACGAGACGGTTCGTGGTGGCAATATTGCCAACGGGAGTAAGCTATGGTCGGACTAGCCACTGCCATGTTCATTGGGCTATTCGCCTTTGGCCAGGAGTTTCTGGGCTGGGGTCATGCCACCAATGACGAGGTTCAACTGGGCCTGTTTATAGCCTTTGTTCTGGGTATCGTTTGCGGTTACAAAACTCGCGGCTAAGTGGTTACTGGCCGGACGCGGGCGCGGTTTTTTCCGCCGCAGCAATCACCGCCTTTTCCGGAAGCGCGCGAAACGTAAACTGCGCGGGCTTAGTCAGATATTGCTTCGCTAGTTTCCAAATATCATCGGGCGTGATCGACGTAAACCGCGCTTCGCTGTTACGGAAACGATCCAATCGGCCGGCATCGGTTTGCGCCTCTGACACAACGCCAATCCATGTATCATTGCGTTTGCGCCAATCGGCATAGCTTTCGAGCACTGGCTTGCGCGCGCGTTCGAAAAGATCACGCTCGACAGGGGCGGACAGAATTTCAGCAATTATTTGGTCCACCGCAGCTTCGATTGCCGCCAAATCCTTTGGGTCGCCGTTGGTTGATACCGAAAAGGTGCCGCGATCAGGGTAGACATCCGACATGCTCGAGTTGGCAGAGCCGCCATAGGTTGCACCCAGTTTTTCACGCAATTCGTCGATCAGCCGCAAACTCACGATCCGCGCGAGCAAGTCCATCGTCTGCGTTGTGCGCTGGTCAGTGTCACCCGCAGTGGTCCAGACTCTCCGCCAACCGAGCTGGTTTGCTTCACCTTTATGCGCAATGTCAAAATTGCCGCTGACGCTCGCCCAGTTGGTGGAGCGCGCTGCGGTGTAGTCATTGGCCTTGCTGCTGCGCGGGGCCAGTGCACCAAAGGTGCGCCCCACGCTGGCAATCGCGGCGTCGGCATTGATGTCGCCGACAATTGCGATTTCCAGCCGGTTAGCCGCCAACGCGTCGGCTAATGCCGATTTTAGCATCGCAAAATCGACCGATTGGATAGCTTCAAGCGGCTCCAATGCGAAACGCGGATCATTGTTGTTCATAATCCGTGCAGAGGCCACATTAAGCGCAGCGCCCGGGCTTGCGTCGAGCGAGGCGTAAAATTCGGGCAATGGACGGCGGAATAGCCGGACGGCGTTATCGCGATACCCGGGATATTTGGTATAAGCGGCAAGCAACTGCAACTGACGGTCAAGATCGGCAGGAACAACCGCGCCATAAGCTCCAAAATAGTCATCAGCCGCATCGAACGACGCGGAAACGGTCGTGCCCGCCAGCAGCGCGCGCAGGTCTTCAATATCATGGGCTTCCAAGCCACCTGAAACATAGGTGCCCATCAGCTTGGCGACCGTCGCCTTATCCTTGCCAAAATGCAGTTCGCCGCCGTCGATCCGCAGCGAATAGCGGACGCGATTGTTTTCGAAATCGGTCTGTTTGACGTTGAGCAACACCCCATTGGCAAATTTGACGGTGCGGATGCCGAGATCGGCGATTTGCTTGTCCTCGACCACTGCACCGGCAGGGCCGAAGTCGGTGTAGGCAAAGGCTTGGGTGGCACGCGCTTGGGGAGCAGCCACCGCGACCGAGCGGCTCTTGCCATAATTGTCGAGCAACGCAGCGGCATTGACGCCGTCGCTTTTCTTGGTGGTCAGAAATACCGAAGGCGCGTCGAATTTGCGGTACCATCCCGCGAGTTCGGCGTGCACTGCGTCCTTCGTCATAAACGGTCGCACCTGGAGCCATAACAGCTGACGGTAAGCAGCCGAGTTGACGGTATCATCCTCGACACCGACCAATTCATTTGCAAAACCCCCGCTTGGCCGGGTTGCCTCACCTTTGGCGGCATTTTCATATGATGCGTTCAGCCGCTTGATCTGTTCGGCGAGTTCAGCGTCGCTGAACCCGTGTTCGGCGGCTTGCCGGACGATCTGTTCGACAAATGGCAGCACTTCGCGCCAGCTGCCGTCCTTGCCAGCGGCGCTGATCCCGACGCTTGCATATTCGTCGCAAAGACCGGTTTGAAACGACAATCCGCCGCCCAGAAACGGCACATCGGCCTCACGCGAACGCCTGCTGATGCGCTGCGAGATGATGGCACCGGCAATCTGCATTTTCAATTCCATCACCGCCCGGTCGATGGTGTCGAAGCGGCGCATATCGGGGATAACTTGCTGCACCGCCACCGCCTCACCGATTTCGGGGTGGGTGAAGATATCGGCTGACGGTTTGCGGGCCGGATCGATTTTGCAGCTGTCGATGTCGCCGAGCGGCGGCCCATCATTTTTCCAGTCACCGAACTTGGCTTCGATTTCGCGTTCGATAGCAAGCGGATCAACGGGGCCAACGATGATCAGCCTTGCGCGGTCGGGGCGGTAATATTTGGCATATAATGCCTTCATGCGCTCCGCCGGCGCGGTTTCAAGCACTGCCAGTTTCC
This sequence comes from Sphingomonadales bacterium, assembly GCA_031361925.1. Taxonomy (GTDB): domain Bacteria; phylum Pseudomonadota; class Alphaproteobacteria; order Sphingomonadales; family Sphingomonadaceae; genus Sphingorhabdus_B. The sequence goes on along the minus strand of JANLRW010000059.1, from coordinate 10,403 downwards.
CAATCGGATAGCGCGTGGAATAAAATGTATTGGGGTAAAATAATGTGTTCGCCGCCCGGCTGCTCTGGAACTGGAAGTTCTCACGCAGCCGCATTTCGGAAATGACGACGCCGCGTTCGCGGTCGACTGCTTTGGGATCAAACAGGACTTCGCTTGCGGTTTCGCGCAGCAGGAACAGCGCGCGCTCGATAAGCGCCGGGTCGGCCTTGGGCAGATCGAGCTTATACTGTGTCTGTGTATATCCGGTCGACGCATTGGTGTCGGCACCAAATGACAGGCCAAGCCGTTCGAGCATTTTGACCATTTCGCCTTCGGGCACATGGGTGGTGCCGTTGAACGCCATATGTTCGATGAAATGCGCCAGCCCTTGCTCATCATCGGCCTCCACCGCCGATCCGAAATCGAACGCAAGGCGCACCAGCACCTGATTTTGCGGACGATTATTGGGCCGGATCGCATAGCGCAAGCCGTTGGGCAATTTGCCATAGATGATGCTAGTGTCGGGTTCGAGATTGGAGGTTTCGGCGTTCCACGGTGCAGTCCGCTCTGGTGCTGCGACAGCTGCTGCCGACAAGACAAGCGCACAAGCACTCAAGCCCAAACCGAGACATTTTGAAACCATGCGAACGACTATTTGCCCTTGCGTAACCGGTGGCTGACCAGATCAAGCACCGCGCCTTCGCTTTCCTCGGGCATCAGGCCCAGTCGGCGAGCAACCTCTTGGTAAGCCTCAGCCTCGCCGCCCAGATCACGGCGGAAACGGTCCTTGTCGAGTTTCTCGCCGGTTTCGATATCCCATAAGCGGCAACCATCGGGGCTGATTTCGTCGGCCAATATGATTCGCGAGAAATCGCCGTCGAACAACCGCCCGAATTCGAGCTTGAAATCAACGAGCCGAATGCCGATTGCTGCAAACATCCCGCACATGAAATCGTTGATGCGGATTGCCATTGATGAAATGTCCTGCATTTCTTCCTGTGTCGCCCAGCCGAAACAGGCGATATGTTCCTCGGCAATTAAAGGGTCGCCGAGTGCATCATCCTTGTAGCAATATTCAAGCAAGGTATGCGGCAACGGCGTGCCCTCTTCGATGCCCAACCGTTTCGACAATGTGCCTGCGGCGACGTTGCGGACGATGATCTCAATCGGCACGATCTCGACCTGCCGGATCAGCTGTTCGCGCATATTCAAACGGCGAATGAAGTGGGTCGGGATGCCGATATGCGCCAACCGCGTGAAGACATGTTCGGAAACCCGGTTATTGATGACGCCCTTGCCTGCAATCGTCCCCTTTTTCTGCGCGTTGAAGGCGGTTGCATCATCCTTGAAATATTGAATCAACGTGCCGGGCTCGGGGCCTTCATAAAGGATCTTGGCCTTGCCCTCATAAATTTTACGGCGGCGGGTCATAGGGCAGATACTCGGCTGGGCGCGAACGCGGGTGAATCAAAAACCCCAGCACTGCCGCGGCATGTTGCGGCGTATAAGCGATTGCGCGAGCGGGTGCAATTCGTGATAGCGGTTCCAAGGGCTAAAGGACTTCAGGTTGCCGATTGATCTCGTTTTGCTGATGCGTGCATATGCCAATGGTATTTTCCCGATGGCGGATGCTCGCGATGATCCCGATACCTTTTGGATCGAACCCGAACGCCGCGCAATTTTGCCGCTGGAGCGGTTCAGGCTATCAAAGTCGCTGGCCAAAACAATCAGGCAAGGACGCTTTGTTGTTACCGCTGATACCGCGTTTGCCCGGGTCATCGCCACATGCGCCGCCGAGAGCGACGACCGGCGCGAGACATGGATCAACCCCGAGATCGAGGACGCGTTTTGCGATCTTCATGCGATGGGCCACGCGCATAGCGTCGAATGCTGGCTTGGCGACGAATTGGTTGGCGGGCTTTACGGGCTGGCGATGGGCCGGGCATTTTTTGGCGAGAGTATGTTTTCGCGAGCGACCGACGCGTCTAAAGTCGCGTTGGCATGTCTCGTCGCGCGGATGAAAATCGGCGGTTTTGAGCTGCTCGATTGCCAGTTCATGACCGATCATCTGGCGAGCCTCGGCGCAATAGAGATACCGCAGGAGAAGTATTTAGTGTTGCTGGAGGCAGCTTTGGGCCGCGATCTTCAGGCTTCGGTTTCGTCCTCGGCAGTTCCATTGGCGGTCGGTGCTGCGGGAGCCGGTGACTGGGGTGCGCTCGACGGCTTTTTAGCTACAGGTGCCTTGCCGTCGCCGACCGGTTTTTCTTCGATTGCCTCTTCCTCGCCCGGAAAGCTCATTTTGCAAGCCTTGACCCAAACGTCGTAAATCGGATGCTCGACGACGTTGGCCGCCGGATTTTCCTTAAACAACCACCCGGAAAACACCTGGCGCCAGCGTTCGGCGTCATTGGTGCCCGGCGGACGTTCGCGGACGATGAGCTGAACGAATGCGCCGTGGTCGGGATAGGTTTCCCATGGTGCAGTCTTCTCACACGCGCGCAACCGGACGACGACCTTGCCGTAGCGGATCGCTTCGCCCGGCTTCAGTTCGATATCGCGGGTCTGGCCATTGCGTTTGTTAAGCAGCCCGAGCACTGCGACGCGCTGCGCCATCGGTGTGCCCAACGCCTGTCCGTCCGCCGCCACGACCGGGTCGTTGCTCGGTTGCGCTTTGCCCGATTTCGTGGGCGCTAGCTTTTCGGAATCGTCATCGGCACCACTGCATCCGGCGAGCACCGCGAACAGAGCGACCGGCAGCAGGCTGCGGCAAAAGGTCATGATCCGTCGGGGCTCCACGCCTCATAATCGCCGGTGGTGCGGGCACGGCGTCCACCCTTTTCCAATGCCCCCGCTGGACGATACGCGGCTGCGGTACCGGTCAGATTGGGCAACGCTTCGGTCTCGAACCCGCGTGACGGCGGTAAATAGCTCTCGGGCTCTCCGTCATGGGTATGGTGCAGCCAACCATGCCAGTCGGGCGAAACGCGGCTTGCATCGTTGGCCCCTGCATACATCACCCAGCGGCGTTTGCCGTCGGCGGTCTGGAAATAACGGTTACCCAGCTCGTCTTGGCCGAACGCCTTGCCTTTGCGCCAGCTATAGAGCGCAGTGCCAATCGTCGCACCGTCCCACCACGTGAAAATTTTGGAGAGCATTCCCATGGGCTTCGCGATTAGGGGCAAGCCGTTCGTGGCGCAATGCTAAATTGGCACGGCTGCCTTACTTGGTCTTCCAAATAACGCTGTCACCCGCACCGATGCCAAGCTCGGCGGCCAGCCCTCCGCGTATTTCGAGCACCGCGGTCACCGGTTCGCCTGCTGCAACCGGATCGGTCGAATAGGGGATGGCGTTTTCGGCGATGCTTTCAATGCTGCCGTTGCTGCGGATGAAGATGATGTCGAGCGGGATGACAGTATTGCGCATCCAGAAACTGGCGACCTTAGCCTCGGGGAACGGGAACAGCATTGCTTCGTCATCGGCCATTGCTGTCCGAAACATCATACCCTTTGCTTGCTCTGCCGATGTCTTGGCGATCTCGGTCTTGAAAGCCCGGGTCTTGCCGCCACTGGTGATGCACACGGTCACTTGTTCCAGCCCCGCAGCCGATTGGTCCAGCGCTGCGCCAGCCGGACAGCCGCCGATACTTTTGCCACCAGTGGCGGGCATCGTGCAGGCGATAGTCAGCGCACATGACGCGGCGATGGCAAGCAGCGTACGAAAATATGACCGCGTCACTTGCTTTTCCCCTCACCGTCGATTTTGGAGCAGTTGATTGTTGCACGCCCGGCAAGCTTGATGAAGCAGGTGCCGCCGCCGCCAATGTCAATATTGCCCGATCCGCGGTTATAGATGTCGGTTCCTTCGGCAACCGTCGCAGCCGATGTCGCGTTACCATTATGCTCGAGCCGCAACTTGCGCGCCTGCAGTTTGGCGCCGCGATACTCGCCGGCACCGATAATCGTGACGCGGGCATCACGCACCGAGCCGCCACCAAGGTCGATTTGTCCATTGCCGTTGATGTCGGCGGTGAATTGGTCAGCGGTAACGTTACCAACGGTGACTTTGCCGTTGCCTGAGATCAGGATTTTGGCTGCATCGGGTTGTTTGATCGCGTTAACGGTCACCACACCATTGCCGCTCAACACAATATTCTGGATGATCGGCGTGGTCAGAGTGACTCGCAACGGCTCGGTCACTGGCGTGCGCTTATCGTTATTCAGCAGGTCAAGCACCCTGATGCGCAGCGTCGTGCCGGTGCGTTCGAGTTTGAGCGAATCCAGCACCCGCCGGTCGCCGCTGGCCTTGGCTGACACCGGTTTGCCGGTTTGGACAACAACGTCGATATCGCCGACCACCACGATATTTTCGAAACTGGCAACGAGCAGCTTGCGTTCGACGGCACGGGCCGACGGCGCGGTTAGGCTTGCGCATAGCAATGCCAGCAACACGCCTAGCCTGCCAATCGCGCCTCGCCCCATTCGACCCAACCCAGCCATCGTGGCGTTCTCCTCATATAATGGCCTTGCACCGCATTCGTCGCAAAACCTGCGGCGGATATGGCCTGTGTTACCGGGCGGGTCAAATGGCAACCGCCCGCAATATGTTTCCATGCGGGTTCGATCCGGCCTTGCCAATTGGCCGGACCTTGGTCCGGTGCACGGCCATGTTCGACAAACAACAGCTTGCCGGTGGGGCGCAACACGCGCCGCGCTTCGGCCAATGCCGCCGCCGGGTCTTGCACAGAGCACAAGGTGAAAGTGGTGACGACGGTGTCGAAGCTGTCGCTAGCAAAGGGCAAAGCTTCGGCGATGCCGGGCACGAATTTTGCCTTGCGCCCCAAATCAGCCAGCTCTTTGTGTGCGCGATCGAGCAATTCGGGCGACGGGTCGATGCCCGACAGGCTGCGGATTGCCGACCAATCATAAAAACCCAAATTTGCCGCCCCGCCGCATCCCAGTTCGAGCACATCGCCCGATGCCTGAGGTATGACCTTGGCACGGTCCCGCATCACCGCCGACTGGCGGCAGCAATATCCGATCAGTCGCGGCACTACATGTTTGTTCCAAAGGTCGCTCATTTGCGCTCAATCATAAACCCGGTCCGCCGTCGCCACTGCTTCTGAGGACCGCAGCGCCGAGATGATACGCATCAGGTGCGTCAAATCATGGACTTCCAGATCGACCTCGAAGGTATGGAATTCGCTGTCGCGCGCGGTCATGCGCAGGTTGATGATGTTGGCCTTGTGATAGCCGAATATCCCGGCAATCTCACCCAAAGTGCCCGGCCGATTGTGGATCACCACCCGAAGCCGCGCCGATGCGCCGTCGCTTCCCTGGCCCCAGCTTAGATCAACCCAGTCGGCATCGACACCGCTCGCCAGTCGGTCGCACTCGATGGTGTGCACTTCGACCGGCTGGTCGGGCAACCGAAGCCCGACGATGCGGTCGCCAGGGATCGGGTGGCAGCAATCGCCGAGATGATAGCCGACGCCTGGCGTAAGGCCCCGGATCGAAATCGCGCGTTCCTGATTGGGAAATTCGCCGTCATTTCCTTCCAGAGTGAACCCGGGCACCAATGCCTCCATCAGCGCACGGTCGGTGATTTTTCCTGCGCCAACCGCGTGCATCAAATCATCGTCGGTTTCCAGATGTAGCCGTTTGAGCGCGGCTTCGACCGCTTTCTTGCCGATTTTGGTCGGCATCCGCCCGGCAATTTCGTCAAATAATTTGCGTCCGATGGCGATCAGCTCGTCACGTTCGCGGTGGCGGACATGACGCCTGATCGCGGCGCGCGCCTTGCCGGTGGTGACGAAATTGAGCCATGTCGGTTCGGGCTGCTGTGCCTTTGACTTCAGGATTTCGACCATATCGCCATTGGCCAATTGGGTGCGGAGCGGCACATGGCGGCCATTGACTTTTGCCCCGACCGTCTTGTCGCCGAGATCAGTGTGCACCGCATAAGCGAAATCAACGACGGTCGAACCCTTGGGCAACTGATGCAGCGCACCCTTTGGCGTAAACGCGAAAATCCGGTCCTGATACATCGCCATTCGGGTGTTTTCGAGCAGGTCTTCGGCATCATGGCTGGTGTCGAGAATTTCGATCAGGTCGCGGATCCATCCTGCCTGACCATCCGGGGTATCGGCCTGTTTATATGCCCAGTGCGCGGCGTAGCCATATTCGGAAGACCGGTGCATATCCTTGCTGCGTATCTGCACTTCGACCCGCATATTTTTGGCAAACATGATCGTCGTGTGGACCGATTTATAGCCATTGCGTTTTGGCGTCGAGATAAAGTCCTTGAACCGGCCTGGCACCATTTGCCAACGCCTGTGGAGCACACCAAGCGCGCGGTAGCAATCTTCGGGAGTTTCGGTGATGACCCGGAACGCGTTGATATCGGTCAATTGCTCGAACGCGACATGGCGTTCCTGCATTTTCTTCCAGATTGAAAACGGATGCTTCTCGCGGCCTGATATCTGGATAGTCAGCCCGGCCTGTTCCATCTCCCACGCCATCGTCTGGATGATCTGATCGATCTCGACATCGGCTTTTTTGCGGATATCCGCCAACCGCCCGGTGATCGTTTTATAGGCGTCCGGTTCCAACTGCTCGAATGCCAGCAACTGCATCTCGCGCATATATTCGTACATGCCGACCCGCTCAGCGAGCGGCGCATAGATATCCATCGTTTCCTTGGCGATCCGGCGGCGTTTGTCGGGGCTTTTAATGAAATGCAATGTCCGCATATTGTGCAGCCGGTCAGCGAGCTTAACGAGTAACACGCGGATATCATCGGAAATCGCCAGCAGGAATTTGCGCAAATTTTCCGCCGCGCGCTCATCCTCGGTCTGCGCTTCGATCTTCGATAGCTTGGTGACGCCGTCGACCAGCCGCGCGACTTCGGGGCCAAATTTGGCTTCGACGTCCTCAATCGAGGTCAGCGTGTCCTCTACCGTGTCATGCAGCAACGCGGTGATGATGGTGTCGGCGTCCATCTTTAAGTCGGTCATGAGGCCCGCAACTTCGACCGGATGGCTAAAATACGGATCGCCCGACGCCCGCTTTTGCGCACCGTGCATCTTCACGGTGTAGACATACGCCCGGTTCAGCCGATCCTCATCGACATCGGGGTCATAAGCACGGACCCGCTCAACCAGTTCATATTGCCGCATCATATGTGGCTAGCTTGGGTCATTCACGCTGCGATGCAACAGGAAAATACAGATACCTGCGCTATTAGCCTAATATGGTGGACGTGAAATGCTGGTTAGCCGTCGTTGTCGTCTTCTTGCGGCGTCGATTCAGGAGAGTCCGACGGCTCGGGCACACTGTAATCGTCCATATCATAATCGCCTTCGTCGGCTTGGCGTTCTTCGACGGCTTTCTCATTGGCCTTCCGTGTTGCCATTTCAATCCTGGTCTTCCGGTTCGACTCAGCGATAACGTCCGAGACATTATTCAACGTCGAAAGTTCGTAGATTCCCACCAAAGCAACAAATGCCAGCACGATATATCCTGCAATTTTTCCCATGAACTGTCCCCTGATTTGAACAGTTCGCGCTCTAACCTGCGTTATTTAAAAAACTGTCAATCATCATCAAACTGTTGGATTTTTTCACAAAAATGCGCCGGACGTCATGTTGACTATCCGGCGCGAGGGGTTTCGGCTCTGTGAGGTCAGCTTTGGCCGGCCCGAGGGGGTAAGGAGAGAGGAGCCGAAAAATTAGTTCTTGGCGATGCGTTCCTTGGTCTTTTCGTTGCACGCCGCGATTTCGGTTGCGTCGAAGGTGCGGTTTCCGGCGCTGAATGCCGTCACTTCGCCATATTTGCGCGCAATCGTGATGCACATATTCTTTGGCGCGGTACCAGCCTGTGGCGCGCGGCAGCTAGCGCCGTCGCAGTTGACGAATACGCCGCGCAGCAGTTGCTTTGGTGCCGTCGCTGGCTGGGCAAGTTCCGCCTTGTAATAGGGGCCATTGGCGGCCTCGGCTTGGCCAGCAACACCGAAGAGGAGCGTGGTGCTGAGAACGGCGGCGGCGGCAAGAGTGCCCAGACGGGCGGATACATGGGAGAGGGTCATAATCTTAGTCCTTTTTAGCTTTGCTAAGTCTGCAAAACGAGAGGCTGGAACTTTGTCCCATTTCTCTTGTGTTGCGCCTCTGGAAAACCAGTTGCGAATCACTACCTATTATATTAGGTTTCTAGTTGCAACTTAAAACTGATATTGAGTTGATTTTTTCCCGGGCATGGCGTTAGCTGCCCGATGAGGATGGCTTTATGGGTAAATTACGAGAGTCGCTGAGCGACATTGTCGAATGTGGATTGCCGACCGCACTGGAAGCGATGGGTGAACGGTGGTCGTTCATGATCCTGCGCGGCGCGTTTAACGGTGTGCGACATTTCGAGGAATTTCTCTCCGAGATCGGTATTGCCCGAAATATCCTCGCCAACCGTCTCACCCGGCTGACCGAGAGCGGTATCCTGCACCGCACCCCTTGCCCCGATGACCGGCGTAAGGTCGAATATCGTCTGACCGAAAAAGGCCTTGAGTTGTTGCCCACGATGATCGCGCTCCGGCAATGGGGCGAGCGGTGGGGAACGGGCGTGCCCTCGAACCCGGTGTTGGTCGATGAACGCGACCGGCAACCGATTTTGCCGGTGACGCTCAGGGGCCATGATGATCGCGTGCTTGGCCATATGGACCTGTGCTGGATGAATTCAGCCGACATTAAGCCGATCAATGCTAGCGAACTCACTGAAGAAGATAGCCGCGTGAGAAAATTGAGCGCGATTTAAGCTTCACCGAGTCGGCTTATTGACATCGAATAAAGCAGCATTGAAATTTTGTTGCGAATCTGTTACACTCTGTTGAACAGGTCGATAAACGGTCAACGTTTGCATTATCCAAACGCAACGCAAGGAACGAACACACCGATTGATGGGGCATTTTTGTCGTCGGTAACCCAACAGATTCGTTTCAATAATCAGAAAGGGTCCAATTATGGCGTCCACAGCGGCGATCTTTGATGTAGGCGATTATGTGGTTTATCCCAAGCACGGGGTAGGCCGCGTCATCGAACTACAGAACAGCGAAATTGCAGGGATGCAGCTCGAACTTTATGTGCTGCGTTTCGAAAAGGAAAAAATGACCCTTCGTGTGCCGTTTAATAAGGCTGAGGGGGTCGGAATGCGCAAACTGTCAAGCGACAAGACGCTGAAGGAAGCGATGCAGACGCTGACCGGCAAGCCGCGGGTAAAGCGCACCATGTGGTCGCGTCGTGCGCAGGAATATGAGGCAAAGATCAATTCGGGCGACCTGGTGTCGATTGCCGAAGTGACCCGCGACCTGTTCCGTCCCGATGACCAGCCCGAACAGAGCTATTCGGAACGCCAGATTTTCGAGGCGGCGTCGAGCCGTCTCGCACGCGAATTGGCGGCGATGGAAAAGACCGATGAACCGACTGCGCTCAAAAAGATCCTCGCGATTTTGAACGAGTCCGCGCCGCAATATTACGAAAAAGCCGAATAAGAGTTTCCTTACCGGAAAATCTGAAAGGGCGTCCTTTGCGGCGCCCTTTTTTTTGCATTGGCGCGCCGACTTCAACCATATGTTCAGCTAGGAAGTCGACCGTCGTTTGCGAAACGGCCATTAAGCCGGACGATAAAGAGGTTCAGGATGGCGGCGAAGCTGACCCATATGAAATAGGGCACGATCAGCCAGCTGGCGAGCACAGAGAATTGCCGCAACTCGACACACAAAGCCAGCACTGAACCCCAGAGAAAGACCACCTCAATCAACGACCAGTCTGGCCTTCGAAGCGTGAAAAACAACGGCGACCACAGAAAATGGCACACGAAATTGATCGCATAGAGCAAGATGATCGTGTTGCGGCCTGCGTCGTCTGTAGCACCTTCCCAAGCCAGAACGGCTGCCCAAGCGGCTAGGCCAAGGATCAGCGTCCACGCCGGTCCGAACAGCCAGTCCGGCGGTTGCCAGCTCGGTTTTTTGAGGTTGCGGTACCACGGCCCGATTTTCGTCAACGCACCGCCCAGTCCGCCCAAAAGGACGGCCCAGAGAACGGCGGCAATGATATGGGGGGCTGGCACACACCGCTTATGGGCGAGCAGGGGGTGCGGCACAACAGGCTATTATGATAATCGCGTATGCTTTTTCAAATCTGATTCAGCGAGCCAGTATAGGATATTATGTGGCCCACAATCGGAAGAGTTATATCGACGTCGAACCGGTAACACCCACCTACTTGGGTCTCGAACGTTTCGCCACCTGGCAACATGAACTTTGGTAGTGGAATGCCAAATATCGACCAACGTCGTGGCACAAGTTTGAGCCGGTCGCCCTCAATGACAAGAGCGAGCGCCACATCGACGACGCCGAACCGCTCAACCAGCAGATGCTTGTTC
>JANLRW010000019.1:0-30047 GCA_031361925.1 Sphingomonadales bacterium | reverse complement strand
CGCGCGGAATTGCTCTGCTCGGCCAGCCCGCCAAAAAATGGCAGTGAGGCGAGAGCGGCTATGAACCACAAACTGGTATCCGCTATTCACCTATACCTGACCAACCGCGGGATATTGCTCGCGCCGTTCCACAATATGATGCTGCTCAGCCCAGTGACAAACCCCGATCAAGTTGACCGCCTCTTGCACGAATTGTCCAACTGTGTAGGCGAGTTGCAGGAGTTGTCTAAATGATCAAACGCGCCAAATCATCTGCAATCGTCGCGGCGAAAAGCGAGGCCGAAGCGTTCTTCGCCGCCAATCCGGATGTCGATTCCATCGAGATGATCTACACCGACATGGGCGGCGTACCGCGCGGCAAAAGATTGCGCCAGCACGAGGTTTTGTCGGTTTACGAGATCGGGCGGTTTTTCCCCGGTTCAATAACCGTGGTCGATATCACCGGCCAAGATACCGTTGAAACCGGGCTTGTATGGGAAGATGGCGACGCCGACAGGTCGATGAAACCAATCCCCGGAACGCTCGTGAAAACGCCTTGGGCTGGCGATAACGCCGCGCAGTTCATGGTTGATTTCTATGAACTGACAGGTGAGCCGCATGATCTGGATTCGCGTCACGTGCTCGGGCTGGTTATCGACCGTTTCGCCGAAATGGGGCTGACGCCTGCGCTGGCCGTGGAGCTGGAATTTTATCTGCTCGACCCAAAACGCGCGCGTGACGGTTCGGTGCGGCCTGCGAGGCCTGATTATAGCAACACCACGCCGCAAATGGTCGAAGTTTACGGCCTGCGCGAACTCGACGATTTCCGCCCGTTTTTCGACGAGCTTTACGAAGCGTGCGATATTCAGGGCTTGCCGCTTGAATCTGCGATTTCGGAATTTGCCCCTGGCCAATGCGAACTCACACTGCGTTATAAACCTGACGTGCTGCGCGCGTGCGATGATGCAATCATGTATAAGCGTGTTGTCAAGGCGGTGGCGCAAGCACATGGGCTGGAAGCGACGTTCATGGCCAAGCCTTTTGCCGAGCAAGCCGGCAGCGGAATGCACATCCATGTTTCGATGAATGATGCCGACGGCAAAAACCTGTTCGCCAGCGAAGACCCTGAAGGCACGCCGATGTTGCGCCATGCCATCGGCGGCATGATCGCTAGTGTGGGGGATTGTTTTGCGCTGTTCGCGCCGCACGCAAATAGCTACCGCCGGTTTAAGGCAAACAGCTATGCACCCGTCGCGCCGACATGGGGTGTCAACAACCGCACGGTCAGTTTCCGGATTCCCGCAGGGCCTTCGTCCAGCCGCCATGTCGAACACCGCGCTTGCGGGGCCGATGCCAACCCCTATCTGGCGGTAGCAGGCGTATTAGCGGGGATGCATCACGGGATTGTCAATCAGACCGACCCCGGCCCGGCGGTGGTCGGTAACGGCTATGACCGTGACGGGTCGGGCGACGACAAGCCGCCGTCAAATTGGTTTGCCGCGGTTGACCGTTTCCATGGTTCACAGCTGATGCGTGATTATCTGGGAGAGCGCTTCGTCGATATGTTCACCATCGTCAAACGGGTCGAGCAAGACCGTTATTTCGGGCAAGTGCCCTCCATCGACTATGACTGGTATTTGCGCAACGCGTAAGGAGCGTCCCTTTAGGGACGGTCCCTAATGGGACACTCCTTGATCAAAGGGCTTTTTCTTCGATCACGGGAAACCGCGCGAGGATGTTCTCGAGCACTGCAGGATTGAGCAAGTCGGTGAAGGCGCACCCGACCATAGTGCCGTCGTTCCACATGATTTCTGCCTGCAACGCGGCAAGGCCCGGCAGTGTCAGCCAAACGCGGGTGCCACCGTTCATGCCTGTCAATGCTTCGCAGGCGACCCCCGACAGCGACAGGTCTTTCACGATCACCTTGAAACCCGGCGATCCCGACGGTCGCATGGTCGCCGGAATATGCAGTTTAACACGTGGCGCACTGCGGTCTTCTTGTGCAGCATGTTCGTAGCGCATGAAGCTTTGGCCAGCGGATTTTGATTCGTGCATGACATGGTCCCCGAATATGATTGTAGACGCATAATCGAACAGGGTAAATTGACGGTTCGAAAACACCCTTAAAGCGGCGTTCACCATGATTGCCGCCCGCCCGCTTGCATTTTGCCGTTTGTCTCGCCATATGGCGCGTGGGAGTCGGATGGACGTGGCACTCGCCAATCTGGTCAGATCCTGACGGAAGCAGCCACAACGAATTCGCTGCGGGTCATTCGGCTCCTATTTCACACATCGCTCTGGACTAAGCCTTCGACATTTGTGCACCAGCCGCCTAACATGATGATGATGTCTGATTCAACCAATCCTGATTTTGTCGAACGCGACCCTGACATGCCGGACGATGCATTGGGCTTAGGTCTTGATATGCCTGCGCAGCCAAAACCGGCATCAGCTGGCGGTGCTGCTTACCGCGTGCTAGCGCGCAAATACCGGCCGCAGACTTTTGCCGAGCTCATCGGTCAGGACGCAATGGTGCAGACGCTTGGTAACGCGATCAAGCGCGACCGGCTGGCCCACGCTTTCCTAATGACCGGCGTGCGCGGGGTGGGTAAAACCTCAACTGCGCGGCTGATTGCAAAGGCGCTCAATTGCATTGGCGCAGACGGGCAGGGTGGCCCGACGATCGACCCATGCGGGCTGTGCGAACCTTGCGTCGCGATTGCCGAGGGGCGCCATATCGATGTCATCGAAATGGATGCCGCAAGCCACACCGGCGTTGACGATGTGCGCGAAATTATCGAGGCAGTGCGCTATTCGGCGGTGTCGGCGCGCTATAAGATATATATCATCGACGAAGTCCACATGCTGTCCAAAAACGCTTTCAATGCGTTGTTGAAGACGCTGGAGGAGCCGCCGGGGCATGTAAAATTCTTGTTCGCCACTACCGAGGTCAACAAAGTGCCCATTACTGTGCTTTCGCGCTGCCAGCGGTTCGACCTGAAGCGAATTCCAACCGAAATGCTCGCCCGTCATTTTGCCGAGATTGTGGTAAAGGAGGCGGTGGTTGCCGAACCCGAAGCTCTAATGCTGATCGCGCAAGCTGCGGAAGGCTCGGTTCGCGACGGCCTGTCGATCCTCGATCAGGCAATCGCGCATTCCGATATGGAAGGTGATGATAAGGTTACCGCCGCCCAAGTTCGCGACATGCTCGGGCTGTCGGATCGCGGTGCGGTGCGGCGTTTGTTCGGGCTAATATTAGCAGGCGACGCGCAGGCGATGCTGGCCGAGGCGAAAGATCAATATAATCTCGGCGTCGAGCCGCTCGCGATGATGGCAGGGCTGCTCGCCGAAGTTCACCGCTTGACGCTCTCGAAGGTCGGCGCGCCGCGCGATAACGCGCTCGACGCCGAAACGGTGGCGATGGTCGAGGAGCGCGCCGATGCGCTGTCTTTCCCGACGCTCCACAGGCTATGGCAGTTGTTGTTGAAAGGACATGAGGACGTTTCGCGCGCCGTAGCACCGCTCGATGCCGCCGATATGGCGCTGTTACGTGTCATTCATGCAGCGACGTTGCCCGATCCCGGCGAACTGGCAAAGATGATTGCGCAGGGTGGTTTTGCCGCCAGCCCGCTGCCGCCGTCAGGCACCGCGCCCGTGCTGCCGCCGGCTGACAACGTTCAATCGTTGATGCCAGCCGATTTTCCAGCGATGCTCGACCGATTTGCGCGCGATGGCTATGTGAGTTTGGAAATGACTTTGCGCGATGTGTTGCGCGTTGTCGAATATGCACCGCCGATCCTGGCATATCAGCTGTCAGGACCGGTCGCGCCCGGCTTTGTGACCGAATTGCGCGACGCTCTCGCAAAAGTGACGGGCAAGAAATGGGAACTTGAGGAACGCGACGGTGCTGCTCAACCCAGTTTACTAGAGGTTGAAAACGCCCAAGCAGAGGCTGGTCGCCGCGCCATTATGGAATCGCCGCTCGTCAAAGCGGCGTTCGCAGCCTTTCCCGACGCCGAACTGCTTAACAGCGACGGTGATGACCACGAATGGAGTAAGCGTGCATGAAAAGCATGGAAGACATGATCAAAGCCGCGCAAGAAGCGGCGCAGAATATCCAAAAGCAGATGGATCAGGCGCAAGCCACGCTTGATACTATCGAGGTTGAGGGCGTTTCCGGCGGCGGTCTGGTGAAGGTGAGCGCGACTGCGAAAGGCCGGATCATTTCGGTTGCGCTCGACGACAGCCTGATCGTGCCTGCCGACAAGCAGATGCTTGAAGACTTAATTACTGCGGCGTTCAATGATGCCCGCGACAAGGCCGATGCGGCAAGCAATGCTGAAATGGCCAAGATGTCGAGTGGCCTACCGTTGCCTGCAGGGTTCAAACTGCCGTTCTAACCCGGCTTTTCCCCAGCTAATCTCGGTAATTCAGCGCAAATTCATTGAAAGCGCGACATTTCGGCACATATTGGGGAGCTAGGGCTGGTTGCCGCTTTCGGGACCGCCAATTGGAGTATTTATGGAACTGAACCTTCCGCTGTTGCCGCTACGCGATATTGTTGTTTTCCCGGGCATGATTGTGCCTTTGTTTGTTGGCCGGGATAAATCTGTGGTTGCGCTTGAAAAGGCGATGGCCGCCGACAAGGAAATTTTCTTGGTCGCGCAGCTCGACCCGGCCGAAGACGATCCGGATATGGACGATCTCTACACAATCGGCGTGACAGCAACGATCATGCAGCTGTTGAAGCTGCCCGACGGTACCGTGCGCGTATTGGTTGAAGGCAAGCAGCGCGCCGAGCTTAACGAGCTGATCGAGCGCAGCAGCGACTATGTCGAGGCGCGGGTTTCGTTGATGGACGAACAGACCGCCGATGGCCCCGAAGCGACAGCGTTGATGCGTTCGGTCACCGAACAGTTCGAAAATTATTCGAAGCTCAACAAGAAAATGCCGTCCGAAACCGCAGTGCAATTGAGCGAAATCGAGACACCGGCGGCGCTTGCCGATGCGGTTGCGGCGAACATTCAGCTGAAGGTGTCCGACAAACAGTCGTTGCTCGTCGAAGCCAATCCGCTTCGCCGCCTTGAAATGGCGTTCGCCTTCATGGAAGGTGAGCTTGGCGTATTGCAGGTCGAAAAGAAAATCCGTGGTCGCGTGAAGCGCCAGATGGAAAAGACCCAGCGCGAATATTATCTCAACGAGCAGATGAAGGCGATCCAGCGCGAACTCGGCAATGACGAGGGTGAGGGCGGCGATGAGATTGCTGAGCTGCAAACCAAGATCGACACCACTAAGCTGTCGAAGGAAGCTAAAACGAAGGCCAATGCCGAGTTAAAGAAACTGCGCGGCATGGCCCCGATGTCGGCGGAAGCCACCGTCGTTCGCAACTATCTCGATACGCTGCTTGGCATTCCATGGGGCAAGAAATCGAAGCTGAAACGCGATATCGCGAAGGCCCAGTCGGTGCTTGATGAAGATCACTTCGCGCTCGAAAAGGTCAAGGACAGGATTGTCGAATATCTGGCGGTGCAGGCGCGAACCAACAAGCTGAAAGGCCCGATTCTGTGCTTGGTTGGCCCTCCCGGCGTCGGCAAGACTTCGCTTGGGCGCTCTATTGCCAAGGCGTGCGGACGTGAGTTTATCCGCCAGTCGCTCGGCGGTGTCCGTGACGAAGCCGAAATTCGTGGGCATAGACGCACTTATATCGGCTCGATGCCGGGCAAGGTTGCGGCGAACCTGAAAAAAGCCGGAACGATGAACCCGCTATTCCTGCTCGACGAAATCGACAAGCTTGGTCAGGATTTCCGCGGCGATCCGGCGTCTGCGCTGCTTGAGGTGCTCGACCCCGAACAGAACAACAAGTTCAACGACCATTATCTGGAGGTCGATCTTGATTTGTCCGACGTGATGTTTGTCACGACCGCGAACTCGATGAATCTGCCGCAGGCGTTGCTCGACCGGATGGAGATTATCCGGCTCGAAGGCTATACCGAGGATGAGAAGCTCGAAATTGCCAAGCGGCATCTGCTCGAAAAGCAGATCGCGGCGCATGGGCTCAAGCCCGAGGAGTTCTCGCTGAGCGACGAGGGCTTGCGCGATCTGATCCGCTATTACACTCGCGAAGCAGGCGTCCGCACGCTTGAGCGCGAGATCGCCAAGCTGGCGCGCAAAGTGTTGCGCCAGATATTGGAGGGCAAGGTCACCAGTATGGCGATCACCCCCGATAATCTGGCCGATTATGCTGGAGTGCGGAAATACCGCCACGGTATCGGTGAAGAGGAAAACCAGATTGGTGCAGTGACAGGCCTCGCCTGGACCGAGGTTGGCGGCGAGCTGCTGACAATCGAAGCGGTAACGGTGCCCGGCAAAGGCCAAATCCGAACGACGGGCAAGCTTGGCGAAGTGATGGGCGAGTCAATTCAAGCCGCATTGAGTTACGTAAAGGCGCGCGCCCCGAGCTATGGCATCAAGCCGAGCCTGTTTGCGCGTAAAGACGTGCACATCCACTTGCCCGAAGGCGCCGTGCCAAAGGACGGCCCATCCGCTGGCGTCGGCATGGTGACCACGATCGTTTCGACGTTGACCGGTATTGCCGTCCACCGCGATGTTGCGATGACGGGTGAAGTTACCCTGCGTGGTCGGGTTCTGCCAATCGGTGGCCTGAAGGAAAAGCTGCTCGCGGCACTGCGCGGTGGCATCAAGACTGTGCTGATCCCACAAGAGAACGAGAAAGACCTTGCCGAAATACCAGCGAATATCAAAGAAGGGCTTGAAATCATCCCCGTATCCCATGTTGATCAGGTTTTGGCACGCGCGTTAATTGCGCCGCTAATCCCGATTGAGTGGACCGAAGCGGATGAATTGGCGGCGGCGTTGCCCGCAGTGGTTGTCGGCGAAAATGGCGCTTCTGTGACGCACTGACGGCCTTTCAGTGTCACTTTTGCACTGGTTTAAGACATTTCGTCGTAAAATTAGTGGAAAAGGGCGGTTTGATGCCGATATTTCCTTTGACAGGCGCTTTATTCTGCCCATTATCCCGCCACCGGCCTAGCCGCGATTCATCAGTTCAATGATGAGTCTTACATATTCTTTGAGAGGGGGGTTCCCATAATGAACAAGCAAGATCTCGTCAGTTCCGTCGCCGATGCAAGCGGCCTTACCAAAGCCGATGCTGCGAAAGCTGTAGAGGGCGTGTTTGACGCCATCACCGGCGCGCTGAAAAAAGGCGGCGAAGTTCGTCTCGTTGGTTTCGGTACATTTGCCGTTGCTAAGCGCAAGGCATCAACCGGCCGCAACCCGCGCACCGGCGAACCAATGACGATCAAGGCTTCAAACCAGCCCAAGTTTAAAGCTGGCAAGGCGCTTAAAGACGCCGTCAACTAAATCAGGGAGAGGGGCCTTTGGCCCCTTTCGTTTGGAAACGAGAAAAGGCCATCCACAAGGGTGGCCTTTTTCTTTTGCGCTATGAAAGCGCAGCGTCGATTTTGAAGACTGTTTAAGCGGCCAGCTTATATTCTGGCTCGGCCCAGACCCCAGTTGGAAATACTACTACCTCAGCGATCCGGGCAACTTGACGTTGCTTCACCGGCCCAAAGGCGATCCGCCGTTCGGCCTTCACCGCTGGAGCAAACTCACTGTCAACGATCTCGAATATCCGCGGCATTGCGTCGCTGACCGTGACAGCGATCACAAGCACCGACGCGGCGAGGGCAGACAGGAAGAGGATGGAGGCAATGAGGGTCATCGAACTGGTCCTTTATGTCCCCCAAGTGACGCATTAGCGGGGGTTAGCTTGCTATAATGTGAACAACTATCCTCTATGTTCACTATATGTTCTAACTTGTCAAGCACGGATGCTACCTGCCGCAAGGTGCTGTGTGCTTGTGCATGACCTGTGGATAACTCTTGGCTGTGGCGCTTGTTCCTCCGCAATTTTGCGTGTTGGGGGAGGCGGCAGCATTTTGCTATGATCGTCCAGCGAGACTAGGTCCGCGCCTCCAATATCATGTTGAACGGGCCGTCGGTTGCGCGGCGGACATGATCGAACCCTGCATCTTTCAGGATCGCCGTTATCTTCGCTTCACCCGCCTGCGCGCCCAACGCCTCACCGACCTCTTGGTCGAGCGAAGTCGGCACACAGATCATCGTCGACGCGTTGTAATATAGGCGGCTAACCGGGTTGCCGATATTGTCTTGCGGGTTGTCCGCCGCAATTGGCTCGCAGATCATCCAAGTGCCATCTGGTTTTAACATTTCCCGGACATGTATCGCACAACCCCGCGGGTCACCCATGTCGTGCAAGCAGTCAAAGACCGTCACGAGGTCAAAATCGCGCTCGCCGATTTCTTTGGCCAGTGCCGTTTCGAACCGGACTTGGTTCGCCACATTATGTGCAACGGCGTGTTCACGCGCTTTGGCAATCGAGGGTGCATGGAAATCAAAACCGACAAAGCGACTATTTGGATAGGCCTTGGCCATGAGCAACGTCGAAAAGCCGACACCGCAACCGATATCAGCAACCTTTGCGCCTGCTTCGAGCTTTGCTGTCACCCCTGTCAATGCGGGTAACCATGCTTGCACGATGCTGTTGGCATAGCCGGGCCGGAAGAAAGATCCGACCGCGCAGAAAAGGCAGCCACCGGTGTCGCCCCAGCCCACGCCGCCGCCGTGCTGGAATGCGTGTTCAACCTGTGGTTCGGCCTCAATCATCGCCGCCGCCAGATCGAATGCGCCTGCCAGATAGACCGGGCTGTCCTTAACCGCGAAGACCATCGCCTGTTCGGGGGACAGGCTGAACCGATCGGTTGCGCTGTCATAATTCACATAGCCATTGGCGGCCTGCGCCAACGCCCATTCCCGAACATAACGTTCGGTCAATCCGCCAGCACGGGACGCCAATTCGGCGGCAGTCGCTGCCCCGCCTTCATGTAGGGTATCGAAAAGCCCGAGTCGAAATCCGATCCGTGTAGTCGGAACACTAAACGCTCCGCCCAGATCCCCGAGCATTTTGCCCACCAAAGCATGAAGTTGTGTTTCATCCACAGATGCCATCACCGCTCTCCCGCGCGCGGGTGGAAGAATATCACCGTTGGACGGGATCAACAATGTGGGTGCGTGGGTATTACGGGGTAGGCAGAACGGTTGGTCGTCTGTCTCGGTCAGTTGGCGTCAGATTTGCCACGGCGTTCGGCGTGCCACTGTTCCAGCGCCGCCCGGGTGCAGCCGGTAAACCCGTTCGAGCCGTTGACCGAGCAGCTATTGGGCAGAACCGCGCGCGCGTAGCCATCAAGGCTTTCCACTGCCGATGTCCACGAATTGCCGCCGGTAACGACCCCGCTCTCGTCTTTACGCAAATCCTTGGGGATGCGGTACCGGTCGCTTTCGGGGGCTGGGGCGCACACGACGATTTCGTCACCTATCGCTTCGGGGCATTTGTCCTCACCAAATGTGACAAGGAAGGAAATGCGTTCGGGAGGCGTCGCCTGCACTCCCATATCCGCATCTGCACTGACGTGGGCTGGCGTAAGCAAAAACAACGCCGTGGCAACCAGAACGGATTTTTTGTTAGGCAATATCGGTCTCCGGCGCGGCTTGTTGGCCATGCCTAGTGCCACCAACTGAACCGCCGGTTAATACCGGCCGGTCAACCTTTGTAGGCAGACACGCCTTCGCCCAAAAATTTGTTGTTCTCCAAACGGATACGTGCGCCGTCTTCATCATATAGGAAGGGTAGAAAGGCATAGCGGCGACCGTTTGTCACAGGCGTCGCCTCGTGCAACAGCGAACAGGAGAAAATAACGGCACCGCCCGTGGGCGCACGATAAGTGCGGTTGCCAAATTCCGGAAACCGCAAATCGCCACCTTCATAATCCTCCGCATTGAGGTTGATCGTAACGGCAAAGCGACGGTGCGCTGTTCCTTTGGTTGTGTTGTCGCGGTGCGGCCTAAAATGACCCCCTGACTCAGCGTCGTAACATGCCACAATATAGCGTTCCACGCGCGTCGCGGAAAATTGGAAGGCGCGCTGAATTTCGGGAATGATACGCCGAAAAATGCGGTGTACCAACATTTCGCGAAGGCCCTTATCTTCAATGATACAGTCGGACCGGACCTTGTGCGCGCGATCAATTTTCAGCATCGTTTCGCCGTTCTCGTCACGCATGAACCCGCTCTCGCTTCCGCCATGCTCTTCATAAAGCTTGACGAGATGGGCACACAGTTTTGGTTCGAGGATATTGGGAAGTGACAGGACCGGGGCCCATGAAGCGCTCTTATCAGCGTCTTTGATGGCGGCAAGATGCTTGAGCGCCGCGCTCCCACGATCAATCTCATAACGCCCGACAACCCTTAGCTGCGGGTCAAGCAATAACCAGTGCGACAGATAGGGTGCATCGGCGGTGCCCGATCCATTTATCGGCGCAGCACCGTAAAGCGCGCTGATGCTCGAGTCATAATCGAGAAAGAAACGAATGCCCGGCAATGACTGCGCGATGCGTCGTTTCTCCGTGTCTTGCGGATTTGTTGTAATGCCAAAAAAACAGGCCGTATCATCGTCGAACATGGCCCGGTGTTGCGCTACCAACTGAAGTGCGGCGGCGCTGGCGGGTTCGACCGCAGACCCAAAAAATAGCAGCAACAAATGGCGACCAGCGGCCAAGTCAAACCGGTAGTTTTCGTTTCCGCTTAGCGCGTGTGCGAAAAACCGGGGTGCCGGATCACCCGTTCTTAGCAACTGCGTCGGTGCATATTGATCCGGCATTGAAGCTCCCCGCTGCTACCGCCAACTAAACCATGACGATTACGAAATTGCACAGGAACCTCAATACCTTTTTGGGGACATACCCAAACGTGCTTGACGAATCCCGACCTACGTTCTAACCGCGCGGCTCATTCCACATGGGAAACGCATATACCGGTGCGGATCGCTGTCTTTCAGGCTGTCGTGACGTTCTAGTTTCCCAGAGGCACAACCGGAAGGATTAAGATTATGGCGGCACCTGTCGTTACCATGCAGCAATTGCTCGAGGCCGGAGCGCATTTTGGCCACCAAACCCACCGTTGGAATCCGCGTATGAAGCCGTATATCTTCGGCGCGCGCAACGGCATCCACATTCTCGACCTGTCGCAGTCAGTGCCGCTTTTTGCGCGCGCGCTCGATTTTGTTGCTCAGACGGCGGCCGCAGGCGGCAAGGTCCTGTTTGTCGGCACCAAGCGTCAGGCGCAGCAGCCGATTGCCGATGCGGCTCGCGCTTCCGGACAGCACTTCGTAAACCACCGCTGGCTGGGCGGAATGCTCACCAACTGGAAGACGATTTCGAACTCGATCCGCAAACTGAAAACCCTAGAAGAGCAGCTTTCGGGCGAAATCACCGGTTTCACCAAGAAGGAAATCCTCCAGATGACGCGCGAACGCGACAAGCTCGAAATGAGCCTTGGCGGCATCCGCGAGATGGGCGGCATTCCCGACGTGATGTTCGTGATCGACGCTAACAAAGAAGAGCTCGCTATCAAGGAAGCCAACGTTCTCGGTATTCCAGTCATTGCGATCCTCGATTCGAACGTTTCGCCAGACGGCATCGCGTTCCCTGTCCCTGCCAATGACGACGCAGCGCGCGCGCTTCGTTTATATTGTGACGCCATTGCGACTGCGGCGACCAAGGGTAACATGAAAGCAGCGCAATCTGCCGGTGTTGATCTGGGTGCGGCGGTCGAGCCCGTTGCCGAACCTGCTTTGGTTGAGGAAACCCCGGCAGCTGCCGATGCGCCTTCGACGATGGAAGAAGCGGTTGGTGCTGAACCTGTCGTTGAAGAAGCGCCGGTGGCTGAAGAAGTCGTTGCGGTCGAAGAAGCTGCACCGGTTGAAGAGTCAGCACCTGTGGTTGAAGAAGCCGCTCCGGTTGCCGAAGTTGAAGAAGCACCGGCAGCTCAAGCGTAAATTAACCTTGTCACCCTCGGCTTGACCGGGGGGCCATGGTCTGAATAGTCGGTTCAAGCCTTGATATCAGACCATGGATCCCCGCTTTCGCGGGAATGACACAATATGGGGGCAGTTGGCTGGTGCCACTGCCAAATAATTCGAAAGGACAAAACATGTCTGCAATTACCGCATCGGCCGTCAAGGAACTGCGCGAGCTTTCGGGCGCTGGAATGATGGACGCGAAAAAGGCGCTTGAAGAAACCGCTGGCAACATCGAAGCCGCCGTTGATTTGCTGCGCACCAAGGGTCTTGCGACCGCCGCCAAGAAATCGAGCCGCACCGCTGCCGAAGGTCTTGTTGGCGTTGCTGTCGAAGGCACAAAGGGCACCGCTGTCGAAGTCAACAGCCAAACCGACTTTGTTGCAAAGAACGAGCAATTTCAGGATTTCGTTCGCGGCGTTACCGGCGTCGCATTAAGCCTCGGTGCAAATGATCCCGAATCCATCCTTGCCGCCAATTATCCCGGCGGTGGCACGGTTCAAGAAGTGCTGACCAGCAACATCGCAACCATCGGTGAAAATCAGGTGATCCGTCGTGCGCGGTCGCTTTCTGTTACCAACGGCCGGGTCGTTTCCTACGTGCACAACGCCGCAGCCCCGGGAATGGGCGGCATCGGCGTGCTCGTGGCGCTCGAAAGTGAAGCTGATGCAGCTGCGCTTGATGGCCTTGGCAAACAACTGGCAATGCATATCGCGGCGGCGTTTCCTTTGTCGCTCGACGAAAGCGGTCTTGATGCCGATACGTTAGAGCGCGAACGCGCTATTGCCCGTGAAAAGGCATCGGAAAGCGGCAAGCCAGCCGACATCGTCGAGAAAATGGTCGAAGGTTCGGTCAAGAAATTCGCCAAGGAAAACGCGTTGCTTAGCCAGCTGTTCGTGATGGACGGTAAGACCGCAATTGCCGATGTTGTAGCAGCGGCTGGCAAGGAAGCCGGCAAACCAATCGTGCTGACCGACTATGTTCGCTTCCAGCTTGGCGAAGGCATCGAAAAGGAAGTTTCCGATTTCGCAGCCGAAGTCGCGGCAGCGGTTGGTAATTAAACCATTATCCTTCGCTTTGCGGTGGGGGATATAGGGTTGGCGATATGGCGCGTGGCTCCTATAGCTATGCGCCATTGTCGTATCCGGGATTGAGGGCGAAAGAAACATGAGCGCAAACGGCTACAGCCGCATCCTGCTGAAATTGTCGGGCGAAGTGCTGATGGGCGACCAACAATTCGGCATCGACCCCGCGACCGTCACCCGCGTTGCTGAAGAGGTTAAGGCGGCACAGTATACCGGTTTGCAAATTTGCCTGGTCATCGGCGGCGGCAATATTTTCCGCGGGATGGCGGGTGCCGCCAAAGGTATGGACCGCGCTCAGGCCGATTATATGGGAATGCTGGCGACCGTGATGAACGCGCTGGCGATGCAGAATGCGCTTGAGCAACTGGGCGTGCCGACGCGTGTGCAGTCAGCAATCGAGATGGACAAGGTTTGCGAACCCGTCATCCGCAGGCGGGCCGAGCGGCATTTGGAAAAAGGGCGGATTGTTATTTTTGCAGCGGGTGTTGGCGCGCCTTATTTCACCACCGATTCAGGTGCTGCCTTGCGCGCGGCAGAGATGAAATGCGACGCTTTGTTCAAAGGGACCAGCGTAGACGGCGTTTATGATGCCGATCCGAAGAAGGTCTCAACAGCAATACGTTATGAAACATTGTCTTACGACCGGGTCCTGTCTGACAATCTGAAAGTCATGGATGCTAGCGCGGTCGCTTTGTGCCGCGATAATAATATTCCGATTGTGGTGTTTTCGATCCGCGAACAGGGAAATATATTAAAAGTGCTTGATGGTTCGGGCACGTGCACAGTTGTAACGAGTGAGGGGAATTGAACCATGCCGCAATATGACAAAGCCGATGTCGAACGCCGGATGAAGGGTGCGGTCGAGGCTTGCAGGGGCGACCTTTCCGGTCTGCGGACCGGACGCGCCAACACCACGCTGCTCGATCCAGTGGTGGTCGAGGTTTACGGTTCGAACATGCCGCTTAATCAGGTCGCCACAGTCAGCGCGCCCGAACCACGTATGCTGACCGTTCAGGTCTGGGACCGCTCGAACGTTACGCCCGTTGAAAAAGCGATACGTTCGGCCGGGCTCGGCCTAAACCCGATTACCGATGGCCAGATGCTTCGCCTGCCGATCCCCGATTTGACCGAGGAACGTCGTAAGGAACTGGCCAAGCTCGCCGGGCAATATGCCGAGAAGGCGAAAATCGCGATCCGCAATGTCAGGCGCGATGCCAATGACGGCTTGAAGACCGATGAAAATAAAAAGGAAATCAGCGAAGATGACCGTAAACGGTTAGAGACCGAAGTGCAGAAAATGACCGACGACATGATCAAGGCGGTCGATGACGCGGCGGCGCACAAGGAAAAGGAAATTTTGAGCCAGTGAGCGCTGCTGCGGCCCCGATTGCTGCCAGGATAGAGGCAGGAACCGGCACGATGCCGCGCCATGTCGCGATCATCATGGACGGCAATGGCCGCTGGGCGAAGAAGCGGATGTTGCCGCGCGCAATGGGTCATAAAAAGGGCGTTGAAGCGGTGCGTAACATCGTTCGCGCAGCCGGAGACTTGGGGCTGGAGGCGCTGAGCTTATACGCCTTTTCCAGCGAGAACTGGAAGCGGCCCGAAGACGAAATCAGTGATCTAATGGGCCTGATGCGCGCGTTCATTAAATCGGACATCGACGAATTTAGTGCCAATGATGTGAAGCTTAAAATCATTGGTAATTACAAGGCATTTGCACCCGATATTGTCGATATGATCGAAGATGCGCTGGCCCGCACCGCACACAATAGCCGTACAACGCTGGCGGTGGCCCTCAACTACGGGTCGCGGGACGAGTTGGTCCGCGCCGCTCAGGCCGCAGCAACGCAAGGGGCGATCACGGCGGAAAGCATCGAGTCCAATCTCGACACCGCCGACATGCCCCCGCTCGATTTGGTGATCCGCACTTCGGGCGAGCAACGGCTGTCGAACTTCATGCTGTGGCAGGCGGCCTATGCTGAATTCTGGTTTACCGAAACGCTATGGCCCGATTTCAATAAGGCTGAACTTGCCCGCGCACTCGAGGAATTTGCGGGCCGCGAAAGGCGTTTTGGCGGGCGATGAGCGAAGCCACCGCACCGCCGCTTAAACCGAGGTCCGATCTCGGCATCCGCACCATTTCGGGCGTGGTCATGATGAGCGTTGCAATCGTCGCCATTTGGTATGGCGGTTACGCGTTCATGGCGCTGGTGATACTGGTCGGCCTCGGCGTTTTATGGGAATTTTCAAAGCTGGTGCTCGGCTTCGCCGACAAGGCCATTCCTCGCGGGTTGTGGCTGCTCGGGGGCGTTATCTATGTCGGCCTCGCCTGCTTTATCCTGCTGATGTTCAGCGCGCCGTTTTTCGGGATGACGCCAGCCATTTTCCTGATCGCGGGTGTTATCGGCACCGATGTTGGCGCGTATTTCGCTGGTCGCAGTATCGGCGGCCCTAAAATTGCGCCAAAGATCAGCCCGTCCAAAACCTGGTCGGGGCTGTTCGGCGGAATGATCGGTGCCGGATTGTTCATGGTGGCCATACAGGCGCTCATTTATTGGGGGCGGATCGACCCGCGCGACCATAGCGATATTTACTTGGCGTATAGCTGGCAGAGCCTTGCCTTGACAGGTTTGCCGCTTGCCCTAGTCGCACAGATCGGGGACTTTTTCGAGAGCTGGATGAAGCGCCGTGCGGGCGTTAAGGACTCAGGGCGGCTGATCCCGGGTCATGGCGGACTGTTCGACCGCGTAGACGGGCTAATTGCCGTCGCGTTCGTTGCTGGTGTCATTGTTTTCGCTCAGATTTTGTTTGGCGGACGTTAGGCTGATGCGGACCGTTTCCATCTTCGGCGCAACTGGGTCGGTGGGGCTTTCCACGCTCGATCTTATTCGCCAGCACCGTGGGCAGTTCCGCGTGGTCGCGCTCACCGCCAATGGCCATGCCGCCGAATTGGCCGCGCTTGCGCGTGAGTTTGATGCCGAGTTGGCAGTGGTGGCGGACAACGCTGCTTATCCGGCTTTGAACGAAGCGCTCGCCGGCAGCGGAATTGAAGCTGCTGCAGGCGCAGAAGCGTTGGTCGAAGCGGCCAAACGCGGTGCGGATTGGACGATGGCGGCGATTGTCGGCTGTGCTGGCCTACCGCCGACGATGGCAGCGATCGAGCAGGGCAAGACGGTGGCACTCGCCAATAAAGAGGCGCTGGTTTCGGCAGGGGCGCTGATGATGGCCGCCGTAGTTCGGTCGGGGGCGACTTTGCTGCCGGTGGACAGCGAGCATAACGCAATCTTTCAGTGCCTCGCTGGTGGCCGCATCGACCAGGTGCGTAAAATCACGCTGACCGCAAGCGGTGGGCCGTTTCGCGAGTGGTCGCTTGACCGGATGCGGTCCGTAACGCCAGCGCAAGCTGTCGCTCACCCCAATTGGGATATGGGCGCAAAGATCAGCGTCGATTCGGCAACGATGATGAACAAAGGTCTCGAACTGATCGAGGCGCACCACCTGTTCCCCGTCGGCCTCGATAAAATCGACATCCTTGTTCACCCGCAATCAGTCATCCATTCGATGGTCGAATTTGCCGATTGCTCGACGCTCGCGCAGCTTGGTTCGCCCGATATGCGGATCCCGATCGCCAGCGCGCTCGCTTGGCCCGAACGTATCGCCACCACCTGCCAGCCGCTCGATCTGGCAAAGATCGGCCAATTAAGCTTTGAAGCGCCCGATGACGTCCGTTTCCCCGCACTTCGCCTCGCGCGCACCGCCATTGACGAAGGTGGCGCCAAGCCCGCGATTCTCAATGCGGCGAACGAAATCGCGGTTGCCGCTTTCCTTGCCGGAAGAATCGGGTTCCTCGATATCGCGGCGCTGGTCGAAGACACGCTGGCCGGTTATAACGCTAATGCGGCGATGACGTCGCTCGATAGCCTGTTCAGCATAGATGCAGCCGCGCGAGCCTATTCGCGCGAACATATGAAAAAGGTCGCATATGCCGGTTGAAGCCCCCAATATTTTCGTCACTTTGCTGGCGTTCGTCACATTAATCGGCACGCTGGTCGTGGTTCACGAACTCGGCCATTATTCGGTCGGCCGCTTGTTCGGCGTAAAGGCCGAGAAATTTTCCATCGGTTTTGGCCCGCAGTTGTTCGGCTGGACCGATAAGCGCGGCACCTTATGGCGCGTCGGTGCGCTGCCTTTGGGGGGTTTCGTCCAATTTGCGGGCGACATGAATCCGTCGAGCCAGCCTGATGAAAACTGGCATCTGCTCGCCGCTGCGGAACGCAACCAGACATTCCAGTCGAAAACATTATGGCAGCGGGCGTTAATCGTTTTTGCAGGGCCTGCGGTGAACTTCATTCTGGCGATTGCGATTCTGTCAGGCTTCCTTTTGACCTATGGCCAGTCGGTCAATCCGCCGGTCGTGGTATCGGTCGAGGCAGGCAGCACGGCCGCGGCAATCGGGATGAAGCCCGGCGACCGAATACTCAGCATCAACGGCAAAGATCTTGATACCTTCCAGCAGCTGGCGACGGAGATCTCGATTTACCCCAATGAAGAAGTCGCGCTTCGCATCGAACGCGATGGTGCGGTCATCGACCAACCCGCGAAAATCGGCGAAATCGTTGAAAAGGACCGCTTCGGCAATGAATACCGCAGAGGGATGCTCGGCCTTCCAGTGCCGCCGCCGGTTGTCCGAGAAGTCGGCGTGTTGGAAGCACCCGTCGTCGCAACCGCCGAAACCTACAATATCGTACGGCTCACCGTAGTGACGCTAGGCCAGATCATTTCGGGCAAGCGTTCGGTCAAGGACTTGGGTGGGCCGCTGAAAATCGCCAAGGTATCGGGCGAGCATTTTGCGCTCGGCATTTCTGCCTTCCTGTGGCTTGCGGCGATGATCTCGATTAACTTGGGGTTCATCAACCTGCTGCCAATTCCGATGCTCGATGGCGGCCATTTGCTGCTCTACGGTGTGGAGGCGGTGCGCAGGCGACCGGCTACTCCGGTGGTGCAGGAATGGGCGTTCCGGGCCGGATTTGCAATGTTGGTGGGGTTCATGCTGATGGTGACATTTAACGACCTAGCCTCATTCGGGCTCTTTGGACGGTAGCGTTGCCGACATGCGCACTTGATTGCGGGCGCAGCATCGGGCAGGGACGCAAAAATCTTTTTATGGGGCGATATGCCTTATCTTCGGCGGGGGCCGGACATCAGATCGGATGACAATGAATAGCAAGAGCTTTGGCATATATTTGATGGCCTCAACCGCGTTGGCCGCGACTGGCACGTTGGTGGTGGCGACGCCTGCGTTGGCGCAAGGCACGCCTGTTGCGCCACCGCCAGTGATTGTTCCTGCAGCGGCCCCCGCAGCGGTTGAACAAATCCAGTCGATTACCGTAGTGGGCACTCAGCGGCTCGAGGCCGACACCGTCCGGTCGTATATCCGTTTGCGCACCGGGCAACCATGGACTCAAGTCAGCGCCGATCAGGCGTTGAAGGACCTATACGCAACCGAACTGTTCGCAGATGTCGCAATCCGCAACAACGCGGGCGCGGTGGTTATCGAGATCCGCGAGAACCCGGTGGTCAACCGGATCATCCTTGAAGGCAACAAGCGGCTTAAAAACGACAAAATCGAACCCGAAATCAAACTGGCACCGCGCCAGATTTTCTCCCGCTCCAAGGTCCGTGCGGATGTCGCGCGTATCGTCGAACTCTACAAACGGCAGGGCCGGTTTGCTGCGACTATCGAACCGAAGCTGGTGCAACTTGATCAGAACCGCGTCGATATCGTTTTCGAGATCACCGAAGGACCAAAATCGAAGGTCCAGCAGATCAACATCATCGGCAATGATAAGTTCGGTGATGGCAGGTTACGCGGCGAGATGGTCACGAAGCAAGCGCGTTTCTACCGCTTCTTCAGCTCTGGCACCAGCTATGACCCTGACCGTCTCGCCTTTGACCAGCAGAAGCTGCGCCAGTTCTATCTGACGCAAGGCTATGCCGATTTCCGCGTGGTGTCAGCGGTGGCCGAACTGACGCCCGATAAGCAGGACTTCATCATCACCTATGTGGTCGAAGAGGGCGAACGCTATAAATTCGGCGACGTGAAGGTCGACAGCCAAATCCGCGATTTCGATTCGGACAAGCTGACGACGACGCTCCGCATGAAAAAGGGCGATTGGTATGACGCCAAGCAGGTCGAGGATACCGTCGAGAGCTTATCGGAAACGGCTGGTTTGTTCGGTTATGCGTTTGCCGATGTGAACCCTGATTTTCAGCGTGATAAAGAAACGCTGACGATGAGCATTAGCTTTAACGTTGCGGAAAGCCCGCGTGTGTTCGTTGAGCGTATCGACATCAATGGCAACACGCTGACACAGGACAAGGTTTTGCGCCGCGAATTCCGTTTGAATGAAGGCGATGCGTTTAACAGCATCCAGGTGAAGCGCACGGCAGAGCGGATCAAGTCGCTGGGCTATTTTCAAGAAGATCTTGAAGTCGAGCAAAGCCAAGGCAGCGGACCCGACCGGATTATCCTGACCACCAATGTCGAAGAAAAGGCGACGGGCGAATTGTCGTTGTCCGCCGGTTTCTCGTCGATTGAGAACTTCATCTTCCAAGGGTCAATCAAACAACGCAACTTCCGTGGCAAGGGTCAGGAACTGCGCACCAACATTTCCTATTCGTCGTATTCGAAATCGGCCGAAATCGGCTTTACCGAGCCTTATTTGTTCGACCGGTCGATCGCCATTTCCGGTGACATTTTCCGCCGCGACCTCAACAGCTTCAACTTCTTCAACAATCAGCGCAACACCACCTATCAGCAAGCAACCACCGGCCTGCAAATCCGCACCGGCGTTCCGGTCAACGAATACATTTATTTTCAGGCTCGTTACGGTTTGAGCCAGGATGATATTACCCTTGACCGCAATACATTCTTTTCGGACCCCGATGGTGCTGGACCGCTGCCTGTTACCTGCGACCCGATTTTGGCTGGACGGTTTTTGTGTGACGCCGTCGGTAGCCGTTTGACCTCGTCGCTCGGCTACACCGTGCTATATGATGACCGCGACAACCGTGTTCGCCCGACGCGCGGGCAGAGCATCGGCATCAGTCAGGATTTTGCCGGCCTTGGCGGCAGCGTCAAATATATCAAGACGCGGCTCAATGCCGATAAATTCTGGCGCGTTGGCAGCAGCGGCTTCATCTTCTCGCTGGCCGCAGAAGGTGGCTATATCTATCCGCTCGAAAATCGCGGATCGGCAGCCAACGGCATTGATGATGTCCGTTTGACCGACCGTTTTTATCTCGGTGAACCGCAAATCCGCGGCTTTGATATTCGCGGCGTTGGCCCGCGTGTGCAACGCGTTTTCTTCCAAGGCGAGGTCGTAAACGGGGCAGCAGTAAACACGCCGCAACTGGCCAAGAACCAGATACAGGACGATGCGCTTGGTGGCCGGGCTTATTATCTTGGCCGTGCCGAACTGCAAATTCCATTGGGTTCGGGTGCCAAGGAGCTCGGGCTGCGACCATCGGTGTTTGTCGATGTCGGCGCTGTGTTTGATGTGACCAAGCCATTGTTGCAAACGGTGCAGCAACGCTTCGTCAACGCTGATGGAACCCAAGGCGGCCCGCTATATTATTTCGTCGATACTGCGGGCACGTTGCAAACCTCGGTCGATGCACTGAACGCCAATGGTTCGGCGCGTACCCCAGCGCTTCAGTTTGAAGAACGCTTTTTCGGTGACAGCATAAAGCCACGCCTCTCGGTGGGTTTTGGCGTCAACTGGAACTCCCCATTCGGTCCGTTCCGGATCGACATCGCCAAGGCCTTGCTGAAAGAAAAAGGCGATGACACCAAATTATTTACATTCAACGTAGGAACTCAATTCTAATGAACATTCGTTTTAAAATTATTGCCACCGCCTTGTTGTCGGCGTCGGCAATCGCTGCCCCTGCAAGCGCTCAGGTGAATGGCATTGCCACCGCCGATGCGTCGGTCGCCATCGCGCGTTCAAAGGCTTTGGGCCAGGCCTATCAGCAGATCGGCGCAACCTTTGCCAGCAACGCACAAATGATGCAGACCAAAAGCAAAGAGGTGAATGACATCAATGCGCAGCTCGATACCAACAAGGACAAAGAGCTGACACAGGCTGAACTCGACATTGCGATCAAGGCAAAAAATCCGTTGCTGGCCCAGATTGATGCCAAGCAGAAAGAGATCGGGCAGTTGCAAGACCCGATTGTAAAGGCACAGCTTTTCGCGGTTGAGTCAATTGCGCTAAAATATGAAGCAGCACAGCAAGCGGTAATTACCGCAAAAAAAATCAACGTTATCCTGTCGCCGGAAGCATTTGTCTGGGCACCCGATTCGGTTGATGTGACCTCGCTTATTACGGCCGAGCTCGACAAATCGATCCCGACCACGACAATCACTCCGCCTGCAAATTGGCGTCCGTCGCGTCAGGGCGCGCAGCTGTACCAGCAAATCCAGCAGCTGTTCGAAAATGCTGCACGCGCGCAGGCTGCCCAAGCGCAAGCCGCACAAGCAGCACCAGGCCAGCCAGCGGCACCGGGCCAGCCAGCCGCACCGGCACCAGCAAAGCCAACTCCACAGCCCGATAGCCGGTAACTTCATATGGGGGGCGAATTTTCGGGTTATGACGTTCGCCGTGTAATGTCGGTGCTGCCGCACCGCTATCCGATGTTGCTGGTTGACCGCGTCGAAGAACTTGTGATCGACGAGCGCATCCGTGCGGTCAAAGCGGTGACGATGAACGAAGGCTTTTTCCAGGGACATTTCCCGGGGCGGCCGATTATGCCGGGCGTGATGATTATTGAGGCGCTGGCGCAAGCCGCTGGCGTCCTGGCAATGGAAAGCTTCGGTTTGGCCGGGTCAGGCAAGCTGGTGTATTTCATGGCAATCGACAATGCCAAGTTCCGGGCACCGGTTGAACCTGGCTGTCTGCTTCACCTTGACGTAGAGTTCGTCCAAAAACGCCCGCGCGTGTGCAAATTTGCCGGCAAAGCTATGATGGGCGATCAAGTGGCGGCTGAGGCCGAGTTCATGGCAATGATCGCCGATCCACCTGCGTAATCGCAAGGAGTGTCATGATAGGGACAGTCCCTAAAGGGGCACTCCTTGGTCGGATAATCCGCGCTTGCTTTGCTAGAATGGCCCCGCTAATGGCGGCGCTTGCGATTTATGGCTGCTGGTCGGAAACCAGCGGCAACCAAAGGAATTGACTATGAAATCCGAAATTCACCCCGATTATCACATGATCAAGGTGCAAATGACCGATGGTTCGACGTTTGAAACGCGCTCGACATGGGGCAAAGAAGGCGACACGCTGACGCTCGACATTGACCCGACGTCGCACCCTGCGTGGACCGGTGGTCGTGGCTCGATGCTCGATGTCGGTGGCCGTGTTGCGCAGTTCAACAAGCGCTTTGGCGGGCTGAGCCTTAAGAAATAAGCGGCGTCGCGGGCGCTCCCGCGCCGTTGCTTCATCTCAACGAACAAAATTGGCCGGCGTGAGTTTACTCCTGCCGGTTGTTTTGTGTCCGCGCGCCATTTGAAACGGTGAAAGTTACTGCATGGATCTCGTCCTCCCCGCGTTGCACGAACAACGAGTTTCCGGCGCAGCGCACGCCAGAATAAATCTGACATATCTGTGGCGACATGGAAGGCTGCCCGATTTATCCGATCCGCAAGGCTTTACCGAATGGGTGCAATGGAGAAAATTGCACGACCGTGATGCGCGAATGCCTGCGTTTGCCGATAAAGTGGGTGCGAAGAAAATCATCGCCGATCGGATCGGTACCGAGTGGATAATTCCGACATATTGGCACGGCAGTGAATTGCCAGCGCAGCCCGAATGGCCAGCGCCGTTTGTCGTGAAATCGCGGCATGGCTGCAATCAATATGCGATGGTGTTCGACGATTCGGCGAACTGGCCTGCGATCCGCCGCCGTGCGCGCCGTTGGATGAAGCGGGGTTATGGCTTCTGGCTAGACGAATGGTTATATGCCCATATTCCGCGCGGAATCATCGTCGAACCGTTTATCGGTGAGGGACGGACTTTGCCCGTCGACTATAAATTTTACGTGTTTGGCGGACGGGTGGAATATGTGCAGGTGCATCTTGATCGTGGTGGTCGGCACCGTTGGATATTGTTCGACCGTTCGTGGCGGCGCGTGTCCGCAGTGACGACCGATGCCGATCCATTGTCACCGAAAACATTGGCACAGATGATCGCCGCAGCCGAGGAGTTGGGGCGTGGCTTCGATTTCGTCCGCGTGGACTTATATGAAGTTGCCGATACGCCGAAGTTTGGCGAAATGACCTTCTATCCCGGGTCGGGCCTAGATCCTTTCGCGCCAGTATCGCTCGATGCGGCGATCGGTGCGCATTGGTCGCGCGCACGGCGATTAGCATAACGCTTGACGTTTTCGCCTGCTTCCTCTTAAGCAGCGCGCTTGTCGTTTGCGGCATTATGGCGATCGTAGCTCAGTTGGTTAGAGCGCTGGTTTGTGGTACCAGAGGTCGGGGGTTCAAGACCCCTCGGTCGCCCCATTTTCTCCCATGATCCTACTGCACTTTTGGGGCTGACAAAGCGGCTTTGTAATATTATTACGCCGTGCTGTAATATGATTCTAGGGCGGAGGGTTTAACATGCCAGCGATATGGGACTTGCCCGATCACGATGCGCATGAGGCGGTTCATGTTTTCGAAGATCGCACCAGCGGCTTGAAGGCAATTATCGCGGTGCATTCGACGCATCTGGGCCCGGCGGCGGGTGGCACACGGTTCTGGCATTATGCCGACAGTGCTGCCGCGATTACCGATGCACTTCGCCTGTCGCGCGGGATGTCCTACAAAAATGCAATGGCTGAATTGCCAGCGGGCGGCGGCAAGGCGGTTATCCTTGCCGACCAGGCGCGCAATAAGCCGCAGGCGTTGCTTGATGCGTTTGCTCGCGCTGTCGATTCGCTCGCCGGTCGCTATATCACTGCGCAGGATGTGGGCATGTCGGAGGGCGATATGGTTTCGCTGGCGAAGCTGACCCCGCATGTCGCTGGCTTGCCTGGGCTTGGCGGCGATCCCGGACCATATACCGCGCGCGGGGTGTTTCTGGGCGTCAAGGCGGCGGCTAAACATGCGCTTGGCAGCGATGATCTTGGCGGAGTGCACGTTGCCATCCAAGGCGTTGGCAGTGTAGGCGGTGGGCTGGCGCGTTATTTGGCTGCGGAAGGCGCAAAGCTGACTGTGGCCGATGTCGACGCGAAGCGCGCAGCTGCACTGGCTGACGAGCTGGGTGGTTACGCAGTTGCTGCCGAAGCCATTATGGATGTCGAGGCTGATATCTTCAGCCCGTGTGCGCTTGGTGCCGTTCTGACCGCGTCGAGTGTCGCGGGCCTTAAGGTCAAGGCAGTCGCGGGCGGCGCAAACAACCAGCTGGCAATTGGAACTGAAGGCCGGATGCTTGCCGAGCGCGGCATTCTTTATGCGCCGGATTATGTGATCAATGCGGGCGGCATCATCAATGTGCTGCGCCACATCGACAATGCAGGCGACGACGAAATCAACCGCCGGATCGACGCAATTCCGGCGCGGCTCGATACAATCTGGCAGGAAAGCGATCGCACCGGCGCGACCCCGGCCGAAGTAGCCGATAAAATGGCACAAAAACTGATTGGTCGCTGACGCAAATTCAGCAAATTCATTTGCCGCTTTCGCAAGCGGTGCTAGACGCGTCACCAGACTCGACATGCACCGTTTCGCAAATCCCGCCCGCTTCTTGCGTCTTGCAAAGCCGCTAACCCCCGCCTTGTTCTGGCCGGGGCTTTTGTTGGTGCTTGGCGCGTGCGGCTGGGGGCTGCTCGCTGCCCCGTCAGAGCGGTTGATGGGCGACACCGTCAAGATCATTTTCGTACATGTGCCGTCGGCGTGGCTCGGCATGGCCGGATGGACCGGGATTGCGGTCGCTAGCATAATGCAGCTTGTCTGGCGGCATCCGCTGGCAGGGATTGCCGCGCGCGCGATTGCCGTGCCAGGCGCAGTTTTTGCCGCGATCTGCTTGCTGACAGGTTCGATCTGGGGCCGTCCGACATGGGGCACCTGGTGGGTGTGGGACGGGCGGTTGACCTCGATGCTTGTGCTGTTTTTCCTGTATCTAGGCTATATTGCGCTTGCGGGAGCGTCGAGCGGGAAGGGCGATACCAGCCGTGTGGCATCGGTGTTCGGCATCATCGGCGCGGTCAACATCCCCATCATCAACCGCTCGGTCATCTGGTGGGAAAGCCAGCACCAGAAGGCCAGCATCACGCTCGGCGGATCATCGATCAACGACGCCTATCTTATCCCGCTGTTCGTTAGCGTGCTCGGGTTCAGCCTGCTGTTCGGTGCGCTGGTGCTGATGCGGATGCGCGGCGCGCTCGCGGAAATGCGGATTGACGCACGGATGCGGCGGATGGTCGAAGACTGATGCGCCACGAAAGCTTCATTATCGCTGCTTTTGCGGTGACCGCTATCGGCATTTTGTGGTTGACGCTGTCGAGCTATTTCATGATGCGCAAGTCCGAGGCGCTGGCCGATGATCTGAGGCAACAACCTTGAAACCCAAGCACCAAAGGCTGGTTCTGGCGTGCGTCGCGCTCAGCGCGTTGATGGGAGCCGGATTGATCGCGGCGTCGGCATTGAAGGAAGAGGCTTCGTATTTTTACACACCGTCAACGCTGGCCAAGGCGCAGGTTGCGCCTGGTAAAGCGGTCAGGCTTGGTGGCATGGTCAAGCCGGGTTCGATGGCACGCGCTGCCGACGGGCTGACGGTGCGTTTTGTCGTGCAGGACCGCGAGGCCGAAATGCCCGTCAGCTACAAGGGCATCACGCCAGACCTGTTTGTTGAAGGTTCGGGCGTGGTCGCCGATGGCCGTTTGGGCGGCGGGGGCGTATTTGTGGCAGATAGCCTGCTTGCCAAGCATGACGAAAATTATGTCCCCCGCGAACTTGCCGATATCGACATGAAGACCGCGGAGCACACGAAGGACAGCCTCGCCAAATGATCGCCGAGGCAGGACTGGCGGCGTTATGGCTGGCGGCAGCGATGGCACTGCTGCAACTAGTCGGCGGTTTTGCGCTGACCAGCCACCGCAGTGCAGAGCTTGCCGCGCTCGTCAAACCGGCGGCGATTGTCCAAGGCGTATTGTGCGCCTTCGCGTTTGGTGCGCTAATGCAATTGTTCTGGGTGACCGATCTCTCGGTGCTCTTGGTCGCTAGCAACAGCCATATCGACAAGCCTGCGATCTTCAAACTGGCTGCGACCTGGGGCAACCATGAAGGTTCGATGTTGCTATGGGTAACCGTATTGGCATTGTCGGGGGCGGCAATTGCGCTGTTCGAAAAACGCCTCGACCGCCCGACATTGCTGGCCACTTTGGCCGTTCAAGGATTGCTGGCGCTCGGCTTTTTCGCTTTCCTGTTGTTTGCCTCCAACCCGTTCGAGCGGATAAACCCGGCACCGCTCAGCGGGGCAGGGCTGAACCCGCTTTTGCAAGATCTGGGCCTCGCGTTTCATCCACCCACGCTTTATTTTGGGTATGTCGGACTGTCGGTTGCCTTTTCGTTTGCGGTTGGCGCGCTCCTGACCGGCAAAGTTGGCCCCGCGTTTGCGCGCGCGATGCGGCCTTGGGTGCTACTGGCGTGGATATTCCTGACCTTGGGGATCACCGCAGGCAGCTACTGGGCCTATTACGAGCTTGGCTGGGGCGGCTGGTGGTTCTGGGACCCTGTTGAAAATGCTTCGCTGATGCCGTGGTTGGCGGCGACCGCGTTGCTCCATTCGGTCAGCGTGCTAGCGACGCGCAACGCCCTGCGCGCGTGGACTATCATGCTCGCGTTGGTCGCCTTTGCGATGTCGATGGCAGGTACCTTCCTAGTCCGCTCGGGCATACTGACCAGCGTCCACGCTTTTGCCGTTGATCCGGAACGCGGTGCATTCATCCTTGCGTTGCTGTTGCTGTATGTCGGCGGCGCGTTCGTGCTGTTTGCGCTGCGCATCGGCACCGTGAAGCAGGGCGAGCCCTTTGCACTGCTCAGCCGCGAAGGCGCGATTGTTGCGAATAACATCCTGCTCAGCACAATACTGGGCGTGGTGTTGATCGGCACGCTCTATCCGCTGCTGGCCGAGGCGATGGGTGACAAGATTTCGGTCGGACCGCCTTATTTTAACAAGGCGACGGTGCCGATTGCGCTGCTGATCATGCTGGCGCTATTGATCGGGCCGATGCTCCGCTGGCGGCGCGACGAACCTGCGCGTTTGACCGGACGGGTATCGTTCCCGATCCTGATTGGCATCGCGGCGACGATCATCGTGGCGATCATGTCGCCATCCGCAGGGCTGTTCCCGATAGCAGGCATCGGCATTGCCGCCGCCTTGGCGATAGCGGCTTGGTTGCCCTTGTGGGGCCGCAACCTGCTGCGCACACCGCTGCCGGTGTGGGGGATGGTGCTCGCGCATTTCGGTTTGGCGGTTAGCATCGCCGGGATGGCATCGGAGTCCGGCTTTTCGTCGGAAACACTGGCGGCAATGGCACCGGGTGAAAAGCGCACCGTCGCTGGCTGGACGGTTAAGCTCGACGATGTGCGTCCTGCCGTCGGCGAAAACTGGGTCGCTATCGAAGGCACGATGACGGCATCGCGCCGCGCCGAAACGCATATCCTGACCCCGCAATCGCGCCAGTTTTTCACCCCCGAAATGCAGACCAGCGAGGCGGCGCTTCTGACCCGCTGGGATGGTCAGCTTTACGCGGTGATCGCACAACCAGCAGGCGGCGGTGATCAGCGCTGGCAGGTGCGGCTGTGGTGGAAGCCGTTTGTGACGTTGATCTGGGCGGGCGGTATACTGGTTGCGCTCGGCGGCCTACTCGCGTTGCTTGGCCGGATGCTTAGACGACCGAAAAAGCCAGCGAAAAACCCGTGGAGCCCGGCATGAACCGCCGTTTCCTCTTGTGGCTGCCATTGGCGGTTGTGGCCTTTATCGGCGGATGGTTCATCTATGGTTTGGCCGTCCCAAAGGATGATCAGATACATTCGGCGATGGTCGGACAAAAATTACCTGCATTTAATTTACCGGCGGCAACAATTGGTGTCGAAGGTTTGCCCAGTGCGGCTTTGGCCGACGGCAAGCCGCGCCTGCTCAATATTTTTGCCAGCTGGTGCATACCCTGCAAGGCCGAGGCGCCCCAGCTGGAGGCGCTCAAAGCAGCAGGCGCGGAGATCGACGCAATCGCAGTCCGCGACAAGCCCGAAGATGTCGCCGCGTTTTTGGATGAATTCGGCAACCCGTTCCGCCGGATCGGTGCTGACCGCGAAATGGCGGTGCAAGTTATGCTTGGGTCGTCCGGTGTTCCCGAAACCTATGTCGTCGGCGGCGACGGGACGATATTATATCAACATATCGGGGATATTCGCACAGAGGATGTGCCGATGTTGCTTGGGAAATTGGCGGCGGCGAAATGAGGAGATGGTTTCTCATCGCCGCGTTACTCGCTGCGCCATTGGCAGCCCAAGACAGCCCACTCGCACCGCTTGCCAACGAACAGCTTACCGATTCCGGCAAAGAGGCCGAGGCGACCGGATTAATGGAAACGCTCCGCTGTATCCAGTGTCAGGGCCAATCAATCGCGGATAGCGATGCGCCAATTGCTGCCGCGATGCGCGCTGAGGTGCGTCAACGCGTCGACAACGGTGAGAGCACCGATAGCATCCGCGAGCTAATGATCGCGCGTTACGGCGAATGGGTCAGCTTCGAGCCGAAAACCGACGGTGGCGGAGTGGTCTTGTGGCTGGCACCGTTGCTCGTCCTGCTGGCGGCAATCTGGTTTGCGCGTGGCCTGTTCAGGAAGCGCGCGTGAGCGGCTGGGTGATCCTTGCCGTGCTGGCATTTGCAAGCCTTGCCGGATTGATTGTGATCGGCAGGCTTTCGCGCGGCCTTTGGCAAGTTGCAGCCGCTGCTATCGTGCTGGCTATGACCGGCTATGCCTTGCAGGGGCGGCCTTCTTTGTCTGCATCGCCCGCCAAACCGATTGAGGCAAAGAACACCGCTGCCGATGCCTTGCTCACTATGCGCGCGGAGATGGACCAGAGCTTTGGCGTGGCAAAACGCTATCTGGTGACGGCCGACTCATTTTCGCGCAGCGGCGACTACAAGCTTTCGGCGTCATATATCCAATCGGGTTTGCGCGAATATCCGCGCGATGCCGATTTGTGGACCGCGTTGGGCCTACAATTGATGCTGGCAAGCGAGGGCCAGATGTCGCCACCGGCAAAGCTGGCGTTCGACAAAGCGCGGGTGAACTGGCCGCAACATCCGGGGCCTGATTACTTCCAAGGGCTGTCGGATCTGTTCGCCGGGAACGTGCCCTCGGCGATGTCGCATTGGGAACTGGCACTCGCCAAAGGCACGCCGAAAGCCAAATGGCGACCCAGGCTGGAGTCGCAGTTGGCAGCCCTTCGCCAGCTGGAAAAGCGGCGTGCAGAAGATGCCAACGAAACGCCCGCAACGAGATGATTAATAATATTAATATTGTACGTAATGGCGTATGATTGGGAAGTTGTAAGCCTGTGCGCGCCATGCTATTTGCTCGGCTCCGCCATTCGGAAAATTCCGGCTTATTGCGGGCATGGTTTGCCGGGGGAATGTAATGGCAGTTTCTGACGCAGCCGGTGACTCGCCGCATGGTAGCCATAGCGGTCATGGCCATTCGCAAGGCTCACTAGGCAAGCTGGCCATTGGCGCGATTGGCGTGGTGTTCGGCGACATCGGCACCAGTCCGATTTACGCGTTCCGCGAAACCTTTGCCGGGCATCACCCGATCAACCCTGACCCGATGCACATCCACGGCGTATTGAGCCTGGTCTTCTGGTCGATGATGATCGTTGTGACCTTCAAATATGCGATGACGATTATGAAGGCCGACAACAAGGGTGAGGGCGGAAGCCTTGCGCTTTTGGCGTTGATCAACCGGCA
>JANLRW010000420.1:0-3923 GCA_031361925.1 Sphingomonadales bacterium | reverse complement strand
CGAGGATACCGATCAGGCGCGGTCGACCCCGCAGTCGGAAAAAATGATCCTCGAATCGCTCAAATGGCTCGGTCTCAGTTGGGATGAAGGCCCAGATGTCGGCGGTCCGCACGGCCCCTATCGCCAGTCCGAACGAAGCGCAATCTACACTGAGCATTGCGACCGGTTGCTCGCAGACGGGCATGCCTTCAAATGCTATTGCACATCGGAGAAACTAACCGATATGCGGCGGCACCAAATCGCCGCGAAGCAGCCGCCTAAATATGATGGCACATGCCTTGCGCTGGGCGATGCTGACCGCGCGAAACTCGACGCCGATGGCGTTTCCCATGTTGTCCGCATGAAAATTCCCACCGAAGGCAAGTGCATTGTTCAAGACACGCTGCGCGGCGAGATCGAGTTCGAATATGCCGTAGTCGACATGCAGGTGCTGATGAAATCGGACGGACTGCCGACCTATCACCTCGCCAATGTCGTCGACGACCATCTGATGGGCATCACCCATGTCATGCGCGGCGAGGAGTGGATTTCGTCTGCCCCCAAGCATTTGCTGCTCTACCAATATTTCGGCTGGGAACCGCCGGTGCTGACCCATTTGCCTTTACTGCGCAATGCCGACAAATCGAAACTGTCGAAGCGCAAGAACCCGACCAGCATATTATTCTACCAGCGCGCGGGCTATCTCCCGGAGGCAATGCAGAATTTCCTTGGGCTTTTTATCAAATCGGCCAGTGAGGAAGACGAGAAAACTTCGCTGCAAGATTTGATCAATGGCTTTGATGTTCATAATATCTCGCTTGGCGGACCGGTGTTCGACACCTCGAAACTCGACTGGCTCAACGGGCGCTATTTGCGCGAGGAACTGACCACTGCCCAATTCCTTGACGCGGTCAAGGCTTGGGCACTGAACGACGAATATCTGATGCCGATCGCCGAAATGGCGCAGTCACGGATTACCAAATTGTCCGATTTAGGCGGGCTCACCGCAATGTTCTTCATGAACCGCCTCGACAGTTTGACCGCAGATGCCTTGCGTGACGGCGTCAAGCTTGATGCTGACCAGCAACGCGCCGCCTATACGCTGGCGTTGCAGCAATTCGACGCCCTCATTGAATGGAACAAGGAAGGCGTCGAGGCGACCCTAAGGCGCATCGCCGAAGTTTTGGAAGCAAAGCTAAAAGACGTCATCCGGCCGATGTATATCGCGATCACGGGCCAGCCACAGGGCGTCCCGCTCTTCGACGCCATCGTCCATTTGGGCCGAGACATAACCCGCGAACGTCTCCGCCACGCGATGGAGTTGCTCGGGCCAGCGATGAAGAAAGAGGCCGAGGCTTGGTCGGCGTTGCTTTTGAAGCCGGTGGCGGAATGATGTAAAAAAGGCGCAAAGGCACGAAGGCACAAAGGGGGCGGGGTTGGACGACAGGTTGGAAAAGCTGGTGACGCTTGTGCTAAATAGCGGGTTGGAACTGCATCGTCAGATTGGCCCCGGTTTACTCGAGTCTGTATATGAAGATGTGTTGGCTGACCGGCTTGCTCGCGCCGGACTAAAAATCGACCGGCAACAGCCGGTCAATATCGTTATCGATGGCAAAACCTATCCGCAGGCATTCCGTTTCGACATAATGGTGGAGAGACAGCTCCTGATCGAAGTAAAATCTATTGAAAAACTTGGACCGATCCACATTAGCCAGGCGCTGACTTACATTCGCCTAATGAATTTGCCCATCGGATTATTGCTAAATTTCGGGAACGAAACCTTCAAACAAGGCATACGCCGCGTGGTAAACGACCGTTATGCCAAGTAAAACACCTTTGCGCCTTTTTTACAAAACGAGTTAGTGCACAATGCCTGACATCCAACTCCACGAAAGCTGGAAAGCGCCGCTGCTGGCGGAGTTCAACTCGGACTATATGACCGCGCTCAAGGCTTTCCTCACTTCGGAAAAGGCTGCGGGTAAAACGATTTATCCCAAAGGCAGCGAATGGTTCCGCGCGCTTGACCTGACGCCGCTCGACAAGGTGCGCGTGGTCATTTTGGGCCAGGATCCCTATCACGGACCGGGCCAGGCGCATGGGTTGTGTTTCAGTGTCAAACCCGGCGTGCGCCCACCGCCCAGCTTGCTCAACATCTATAAAGAGCTGGAGAGCGACCTTGGCCTCGCCCGACCGCGACACGGTTTTCTCGAGCACTGGGCAACGCAAGGCGTACTGCTGCTCAACAGCGTGCTAACCGTCGAAATGGCCAAGGCGGCGTCGCACGGCCAGAAGGGGTGGGAGCGATTTACCGACGCGGTGATCCGGCTCGTCAACGACAAACCTGATCCAGTTGTGTTCCTGCTTTGGGGCAGTTATGCGCAGAAGAAAGGAGCGTTTCTCGATACCTCGCGTCACCTTGTATTGAAGGCCGCGCACCCCTCGCCGCTCTCGGCACATAACGGATTTCTCGGCTGCAAGCATTTCTCGCAGTGTAACACCTTTCTTGCAGAGCATGGCCAACCGCCGATAGATTGGAGCCTGCCCGATGACATTTGACGATCAGCCCCACCGCCGGTTCAACGCGCTGAGCGGCGAGTGGTTGCTCGTTTCCCCGCACCGCACCAAAAGGCCGTGGCAGGGCCAGCAGGACCCGCCAGACATAGTCGTCCAGCCAGCACATGACCCAGACTGCTATCTCTGCCCGGGAAATCAACGTGCAGGCGGGGTCGCAAACCCCGATTACAACGACGTGTTCGTTTTCGACAATGACTATGCCGCGCTCCTGCCCGACGAAACAGATGCGGATGTTGGCGGCAACCCTCTATTTCAGGCCGCGCCTGCAACTGGCACCTGCCGCGTTATCTGCTTTTCGCCCGATCACAGCAAAACATTGCCCGAAATGTCCGTTGCCGCCATCCGCGCCGTCGTCAACACATGGGCTGCGCAGGAAAAAGAATTGTCCTCCACACACGCCTATGTCCAGATTTTTGAAAACAAAGGCGCTATGATGGGCTGCTCCAGCCCGCATCCGCACGGGCAGATCTGGGCAACCAGCTATGTACCTTCTGAACCCGCGCGAGAAAATGAAAACCAGCAGCAGTGGCTCACCGACATGGGTCAGAATATGCTGCTCGCTTATGCCGCCGCCGAAGCTACGGATGGCACGCGCACCGTGGCGATCAACGAAAGCTGGATTGCCGTCGTTCCCTATTGGGCAAGCTGGCCTTATGAAATATTGCTTCTCCCACGCTTCGCCGTGCAGCGGATGAGCATGCTGGAACTCGCACAGCGTGACGCTCTCGCCGAAATCCTAAAGGCCGTCACGACCGCTTATGACAACCTGTTCCGGACCAGCTTCCCTTATTCGATGGGCTGGCATGGCGCGCCCGGCACCAGCGATGCGCCGCACTGGCAGTTGCACGCGCATTTCTATCCGCCGCTGCTGCGTTCGGCGAGCGTGCGCAAATTCATGGTCGGCTATGAAATGCTGGCAGAGGCGCAGCGCGACCTGACACCGGAAGCCGCTGCCGAGACTTTGCGCGCACAGAGCAAGGTCCACTACCGGAGCGCGGGATGACGCCGTCGGACGCCGTCCTCCACGCGCGTGTGGCTGCGACCTTTGCGTCCGCTTATGGCCACACGCCGGACCTCGTTGCCCGTGCACCCGGACGCGTGAACCTGATCGGCGAACACACCGATTATAATGACGGCTTCGTCCTGCCCTGCGCCATCGGCCCCGCAACGATGGTCGCGGCCAGCAAACGCGCCGATAGCGAAGTCCGCATCGTTGCCGCTGATTTCGGTGATGCCAGCGATGCTTTCGCGCTCGGCGCAATTGCACACAGCCAACAAGGCTGGACCAATTATGTGCGCGGTATGGTCGATGCTT
Organism: Sphingomonadales bacterium; assembly: GCA_031361925.1. Taxonomy (GTDB): domain Bacteria; phylum Pseudomonadota; class Alphaproteobacteria; order Sphingomonadales; family Sphingomonadaceae; genus Sphingorhabdus_B. The sequence goes on along the minus strand of JANLRW010000420.1, from coordinate 55 downwards.
TGCAAACGGCGGGCTTCGCGCTGACGGGGGCGAACCTTGCCATTGCGGGCAATGT
>JANLRW010000410.1:0-7087 GCA_031361925.1 Sphingomonadales bacterium | reverse complement strand
CAACACAACGGTTAGCGCCGAGTTTGAAATCGGGGATGATATCAACGCAGCGGTCAGCGAAGTTAAAAATGCCGTCGACCAGATCCGCAGTGATTTGCCCGACGGCATATTAGAGCCGCAGATTTTCAAACAGGCTACATCTAGCGATCCGATTGCCTATTTCGCGGTCGAAGCCAGTGATATGACGCTGGAGCAACTCAGCTGGTTCGTCGATGATACGGTTGCGCGCCGGTTGTTGGCAGTTGAGGGTATGGCATCGGTCAGCCGCAACGGCGGCGTAAACCGCGAAATTCGCGTCGTCCTCGACCCTGCCAAAATGCAGGCGCAAGGCGTTACCGCCAGCCAGATCAATTCGGTCCTGCGCCAGCAGAATGTCAATGCGTCGGGCGGGCAGTCGCAAATCGCGGGTTCGCGGCAGTCGGTCCGGGTTCTTGGAAATGCCGCTGACGCTTACGCTCTGGGGCAAGCACAGATTAGCCTCGGCGGCGGGCGCTCTATAAAATTGGCGGATGTGGCCGAAGTCACTGATGGCTTCAGCGAGCAACGCTCGATGGCTTTCGAAGGCGGCAAGCAAGTCGTTACGTTCGGAATGTCACGTGCAAAGGGTGCATCCGACGTCACTGTGTTCGACGACGCAACGATCAAAATGGCCGAGATTCAAAAAGAAAATCCGGGCATCAAATTCACGACCCTGTTCAACAGCGTCGATTACACCAAGGGCCAGTATAAAAGCTCGATGGCGGCGATGATTGAGGGCGCGCTGCTCGCAATTGTCGTAGTATTCCTGTTCCTGCGCGATTGGCGTGCGACGGTCATTTCTGCAATCGCAATCCCGTTGTCTGCAATTCCGACGTTCTGGTTCCTAGACCTTTTAGGCTTTACGCTGAACACGATGTCGCTGCTTGCGCTTGGCCTTGTCGCAGGCGTTCTGGTCGACGATGCGATCGTTGAGATCGAAAATATCGTGCGCCATATGCGAATGGGCAAATCGGCCTATCAGGCGTCGATTGATGCTGCCGATGAAATCGGTCTAGCAGTTGTGGCGACAACTTTCTCCATCGTCGCGGTGTTCCTTCCGGTCGGACTGATGCCGGGTGTCGCTGGCCAGTTTTTCAAGAATTTCGGGCTCACCGTGGTTGCTTCGGTGCTGATGAGCCTCGCCGTCGCGCGGATGATTACGCCGATGATCGCAGCTTATTTTCTCAAGTCACAAGGCGTTGCGGAGCACGGCGAAAGCGCGTGGATGGACAAATATATGAAAATCCTGCGCTGGTCGCTCGGCCACCGGCGGTGGATGATGGGCATCGGCGTATTGGCGCTGGCGGCCACCGTTGCCCTGATGTGGGCTTTACCCAAACAGTTCTTCCCTGATGGCAACACGGATTTTAGTCGCGTCCGTATCGAAATGGTGCCGGGCACTACACTTGAGCGCACGCGCGAGATCACCAACGAAGCTGCGGCGATAATCGAAGCACAGCCCGAGGTAAAAACGGCGTTGCAGAGCGTGCGCGAGGGTAGCGCCAATATGTTCATTACGCTGCACGAAGATCGAGCGCGGACCAGTCAACAATTTGAAGAAGACTTAACACCCCTGCTGACCAAAATTGCCGATGCTCGAGTTACCTTCCAAGCCAATGGACCCGGCGGCGGCGGATCGGGTCGGGATGTCTCTGTAATGCTGTCCGGATCGGACCCCAAGGCGCTCGATGCGACCGCAGCGACGTTAGTCGAGCAAATGAAGGGACTGTCTGAAGTCCGCGCACCGCGTATTGACGCAGACTTGCAACGTCCCGAGCTCTTGATCACACCGCGCACTGACCTGGCCGCACAACTCGGTGTGTCCACGTTGGCGCTTAGTCAGACAATCCGGATCGCAACGCTTGGCGACATTGACCAGAACAGCGCTAAATTCTCGCTGTCCGACCGGCAGATTCCGATCCGGGTCATGCTGGCGAAGGAATCGCGCGAAAGCCTCGATGTCATTCGCAACTTGCCTGTGCAGCTGGCTAGCGGCGGCTCGGTGCCTTTGTCCCGCGTCGCCGATATCAGCTTTGGTGCAGGCCCGACGTCGATTGAACGACGCAACCAGAATTTCCGCATCTTCATTGGTGCAGACTTCGCCCCCGGTGTCGTTTCATCGGGTGCTGATGCCAAGATCAACGCTCTGCCTATCATGAAGAACCTGCCGACCGGCGTTTCTCGTGCGCCCTTCGGCAGTCAGGAATGGGAAGCGGAGATGCAGCGCGACTTCTTAACCGCCTTGATTTCCGGCACCTTGCTGGTTTTTGCGGTGCTCGTGCTGCTCTATCACCGCTTCATGTCGCCATTGGTCAACATGGGTTCGCTTTTGCTAGCGCCGCTCGGCGGGCTGATGGCGCTGGCGGTTGTGGGCCAGCCAATTTCTATGCCGGTATTTATCGGCGTATTGATGTTGTTTGGCATTGTCGCCAAGAATTCGATCCTGCTGATCGACTTTGCGATTGAAGAAATGGGCCGGGGTGTGCCGAAATTCCAGGCGATTATGGAGGCTGGGCACAAGCGTGCTCAGCCCATTGTGATGACCACGGTGGCAATGACAGCGGGTATGGTGCCCACTGCACTCTCGCTGGGCGGCGACGGGCAATGGCGTTCACCGATGGGCACTGTGGTGATTGGCGGACTGATCGTATCAACGCTGCTGACGCTGCTTATTGTTCCTGCTGGCTTTAGCTTGGCCGATGGCGTTGAAAAGCGCCTCGGGCCGTGGCTGCGCCGTAATCTGCTGACCTACCGGACCGAGGACGACGATGCCATCGACGCCAGTGAATCTGCGGATAAGGATGCCAAGAAACGGCGTCCGCCAGCCTCTATTACGGGTGGACTGCAACCTGCCGAATGATGTTGTTCCAGCGACGCTTGGCAGGACCGCCTGCCTTGCGCTAATGCCGGGCTGGTGAAATCGGTCAATCAACTGGGGCTTTCCGAGAAAGCGCGCTATGCGGAGCGTGATGCCGAGCTGCGCCAGATGCGGATCATCGCAACCGGCTTGCTGTGCTTCATGGTCGTGTTGTTCATCGTCGGTAATCACCTTGAAAGCACGCTAAAGGGCCATTGGGGCTTTTTGCGCGCCTTTGCTGAGGCCGGGATGGTCGGCGGGCTCGCCGATTGGTTCGCGGTGACCGCGCTTTTCCGGCACCCGCTCGGCATCCCAATCCCGCACACCGCGATTATCCCCAATAATAAGGAACGGCTGGGGCGGACGCTTGCCAGTTTCCTGCGTACCAACTTCCTGACTACCAAAGTCGTCGCGCGCCGGGTGCAGCGGATGGACGTCGCAGGGGCAATGGGCAAGTTTTTGAGCGCGCCGACCGGCGGCGAGGGCCGGATGCGGATGGGCGCATCTAGGCTGATGGGCGATATCATCGCTGCATTGGACGACGAACGTTTGGGCGGCGTTGCCAAGAGTGCGATCCGCAAGCAGCTCGATAAGCTCGATATTGCGCCGTTATTGGGACAGCTTTTGACTGCCATGATCAAACAGCGGCGGCATGTGCCGGTCCTCGATGGCATCATTAAATGGGCGTCAAAAACGCTTGATGCCAACGAACATCTGATTCGTGCGATGGTCGAGGAACGTGCCAATACGATCATGCGATGGACTGGCCTCGACGACCGCCTCGCCGATGCCATCGTCAATGGGCTGACCAAGCTGCTTCACGATATGGCTGCGGACCCCGACCATCCTTTGCGCGAAAAAGGTGAAGAGGGCCTTGCCAGCCTCGCGCATGACCTGCGCCATGACAAGGAATTGCAGGCCAAGGTCGCGCACTGGAAAGGCCAATTGCTCGAAAACCCCGCAATGAGCAAATGGATCAACAGCCTGTGGGATCAAGGCCGCAACGGGCTGCTCAAAGCGGCGCGTAACCCAGACGCGGCAATGGCGGGCAGCTTTGGCGACGCGCTGATAAAACTGGGCGGTACGCTACAAGAAGACGCAAAGCTCAAGCACCAGATCAACCGGTTTGCCCGCCGCGCAATTGTCGGCACCACCGAGAATTACGGCGACAACATCGTCGCTTTAGTGTCGGACACGATTGCGCGCTGGGACGCCTCGACAATCACCGACCGGGTCGAAAATGCTGTAGGCAGCGACCTCCAGTTTATCCGGATAAATGGCACATTGGTTGGCGGGATGGCGGGGATTGTAATACATGCGGTGGGTTTGCTGATTTAAGGCTGCGCACCCTTCAATATTGCTACTGGGTCGTCGAGCTCGATCAGAGCTTCAATTGCTGCTTTTTTGTCCGTTGCTTGATCCGCATAGCACCTCGCTATTTCCGAGCCCAGCCAATATCCAGCATCGGCCTGCCATCCTTCGGGGACACGGCCATAATTATACAGCCACCGCCCCAATGCCTTCGACGCGGTCTCGTCCATGCTACCATCGGCCTTGGTCCCAGCCTTCACAATAGCCCGGTCACGTTCGAATTCAGCGAACAACCAATCACGACGCGCATTGCCCCACTCCGACAAAGACACCTTTTGTTTGCGGCCAGTCACTAGGCTCGCCAGATAATCGGGTACACCTTCACGCAACATATAGAGCAAAAGCGGGTCGCCCATCGCTTTTGCGCCAGGCTGTTGCTGCCAGCTATGCACCGTCTCGTGCGCAAACATTTCGCGCATGACGTTGGTGAACTGTTCCGGCGTCGTGCCAACACCGCAATGAACCTCTATTCCAAGCACCTGGGCGTCGGACTGCGCCGTTCCACCCGAGTTATTCGCGCCGAACACTACATAAACCGGCGGTAGTAGCCGTTCAGGAAGCAGCCCCTTGTAAGCCAGATATACCGCGCGCATTTCCGCAGTCAGACCTTGCACGAGCGGCAAGCAAGTTTTGATTGCATACGCATAACGCTGCGGATCGGCGGCAATCGCGTTGGCCAGATTGTTTGCATTCTCGATCCGGTAGGGCGTAAATTTCTGAACGCCGGGTCCGGCCTTATCGAGATAGCCCTTTTGCAAGTCAGCCGCCGTCGGCTTACCACCAGTCTTGGCAAAAACCTCGGCGAAACGTTTGGCGTCCGCCGTGTCCAATTGGGCGGTTAGCGGATCGGCTGGGAAGGCAGCAAGCGATGTAAGCCCCAACAGTAGCACAGATGCAGTTATATTCATCGTTTCACCAATTCAGCTCACGAGGATTTGGGGATAGCCACCAGTCGACATCACTACAATGCTATAAGGACGCAATCATCCGCTCCGCCGCCGTCGCCGCCATTCGCGCCGCACGTTTGAGGTTGCTTTGAAAATCACCGGCGCTTTCGCCATCGGCGTTATCAGTCGTCGCCTTGATCGCCGCCCACGGCACGCCCAGTCGCTCGGCAGCTTGTGCGACGGCGGCGGTTTCCATGTCAATCAGTTGGCCGCCCAGTTCCCGGTGCAGCCGCCTACTATGATCGGCGCTTTCGACGAAGCAGTCGCCAGTGACGATCCGTACCTTTGGCAAGCCAATATCGGGCATCGTCGCCGCCCGAAACGGCTCAATATGCGCCTGCCCTATGGGCCAAGCGCCTGCGGTATAATGTGCAAAACCGTCATTGCGCGATGCCCCGTAATCGCCCTGCACCGCCTCGATGATATGAAAGCAATCGCTTTCCATATCCGACAACTTGCCTGCGGTGCCGATGACCATCAGCAAATCGACGTGATAATGCTCGCACAAAATAGTCGCCGCCATCGCGGCGTTGACTTTGCCAATGCCGCTGCATGTTATCGCGATTTGCTTGCCAGCAAATTCCCCGCTTCGGATCGAAAAGCCGTGCAGCGACTCGGCCTCGTGCATCTGCCCGGGCAGGAACGAAGCGGCTTCCACATCGACGCCCGAAATTATACCAATGCGGTTTATCATATCGAGTCGCTTTCTGACGAAGTTGGGCGGTAGCCGATGCTTATCGTTCGTGGATCTTCATGTGATTATGATGACAAGTCAGGCGAAATCCGCAAGTGATGGCAGAATGCCGATCCGCAATTTCAAACTATATTTCGATGGCGGGTGTAGGCCTAACCCCGGCCAGATGGAAACTGCCGTCGTCGCGCGCGGCGTCACCCACCACCGGCCCGATTGTGGCTATGGCACCAACAACGATGCCGAATGGCTGGCGCTCCTCCACGCGGTCGAATTGGCGTTAGCTAACGGTTTGCGCGATGTCGTTCTGCTTGGCGATTCAGCCTCTGTAATCGGTCAAGCAAACGACTTGACCAAATGCCGCAGCGGTTCGTTGCGTGATCACTACCTAGCGTTTCTCGCGCTTAAACCCCAATTCGACCGGATCAGGATCAGGCGTATCAGTCGCCACCAGAATTTGGCCGGAATTGCGCTAAACAAAGCGCGCTGGAGCTAGCTTCCCGCCGCGATCATATCTTCAATACGGACGAATTTCTCCCTTGGCGCGCCGGCTCTCGCCCGCGCGATTTCGGCCTGTTCAATTTTTTTCCAGTCGCTGTATTTCACCACCTGAACACCGCGCTTTTCGAACAGCTCATCGAGCCCGGCACGCCCCAACTTGCCATCGCCGCCGCCGATATCGTCGGCAATTAAATCAGCGATCGCGTAACCATCGGGCCGGTTGGTTCCAATTGTCCCGCTGGGCCCGCGCCGCGCCCAGCCGACGCAGTATAGCCCGGGCAATATCCGCCCTTCGTTGCTGGCAAAGCGGCCGCGGCCATGTTCATACGGCACACCCTCAATCGGCGGCGTCTGATATCCGATACAGCTAATCACCATCGAGCAATCGAGCGTGTAGGTTTCGCCAGTGCCTATACTGCGCAGCTGATCGTCGAGCGCTGTTCGTTCGATGACGATCCGCTCGACTTTTCCCTCCCCTTGGATAGCGACAGGAGCCGCGAAGAAATCGAAGTTGATGCTGACGGCTTTGTCGGCGTGAAAACTCTCGGGGATTGCCGCAAATTCACGCAAATGCGTCACCGACTTGCGCATCCCGGGCTCGAGCAACGCATCATCACCCAAGTCAGGCAAATCGGCCTTGTCCACACGCGGGGTTGCGCGTTCCAGATGGCCAAGTTCGCCAAGCTCTTTGGGTGTCATCGC
>JANLRW010000337.1:0-9303 GCA_031361925.1 Sphingomonadales bacterium | reverse complement strand
CACCGACGCCCGAGGCGCTGGCGCTCAAATTCCCTGCGGCAACTGCGGTGCGCTTAAACCACAAAGGCCCCGCAGATCAATCCGCAGCCGTGGTCGCATGGCCGACCGGAGGCGGCTTGGCGAATATCAGCGAAGGGCGGGAATTAGAGATATTGGCTGCCGTTTTCCGCGACCGCCTTTTCGAAAAATTCCGTGCAGAACAAGCCGCCAGCTATAGTCCCGACATGTCAAATAACTGGCCGGATAATTTTGCCGGTGGAGGCTATTTGATGGCCTATACGCAGGTCAAACCGGGGGATGTTGAGCGCTTTTTCGCGTTTGCCAATGAGGTTGCGGCCGATCTCGCGGTCAACCCGGTGAGCGCGGACGAGCTGCAACGTGCGGTCGAACCGGTTAAGCAAGCTGTCGAACGGGCATCGTCGGGTAACGTGTTCTGGATGTCGCAGCTCAAGGGAGCGACATATGATCCGGCACGGTTTGCCGCGCTCGGACGCCTTTATAGCGATTATAGCAACGTGACGGCTGCGCGGTTGCAGCAATTGGCCAAACGTTATTTCGTCAATGATAAAGCTTGGAAGCTGGTGGTATCGCCAACAACCGGAAGCGCAGCCACCCCTGCGGTGCGGTAATTACATCGGCGGATAACGCTCGAACGACGGAAGCATATGTGCACCTGCCATCCAGCTAATCTGCTCTGCCGTTTGAATATGTGCTTGAGCGGGGAACGCTTCCGGATCGTCAAACGTTGCCGTTTGTATATCAACGACGCCCGGTAAATATTCGGCGTTACGATAGGCGATGCCGGTGCCGCATTTCGCGCAAAAGCTTCGGATTGCCGTCCCCGATGAATTGAATTCAGTCAGGTTGCCCTGCAACAGAGTAAATTCGTCTTCGGCAAATGCCGCCCATGCAACCATCGGTGCGCCCGCAGATTTCCGGCAGTCGCTACAATGGCACAATGCTACATGCTGCGGTTCTCCGTTCACTTCATAACGGACCGCGCCGCAATGGCATCCACCTTGGTGTTCCATATCGTGTCTCCTTCGCCGCATTTATACCGGTGGTAGACATGTGTTCAAAGAACATATTTGGACAGATCTGTGTCTTTGGCGATACCCGATAGCTGCTTTTGGACATAAGCAGCGTCAATAGTGACCGCGTCACCCTTCCGGTCTTCGGCGTCGAAGCTGATATCTTCCAGCAGCTTCTCCATGACCGTCTGCAACCGGCGCGCCCCGATATTTTCTAGCGTCGCGTTCACATCAAAGGCGATCCGCGCAATGGCGTCTATGGCGTCATCGGTGAAGTTCAGAGTGACTTCCTCGGTTGCCAGCAACGCGGCATATTGTGTCGGCAAATTGGCGCGTGTTTCAGATAGAATCCGGACAAAGTCAGCATGTTCCAACGCGTGGAGCTCGACACGAATCGGCAGCCGCCCTTGCAACTCGGGCAACATATCGCTTGGCTTTGAAACGTGAAATGCACCCGACGCAATAAACAAGACATGGTCGGTTTTCATCGGGCCGTATTTGGTGGCGACCGTGGTTCCCTCAATCAGCGGCAGCAGGTCGCGTTGGACCCCTTCGCGGCTGACCGAGCCACCTCCGCGCACATCGGAAACTGCGATTTTGTCAATCTCGTCGAGGAAAACGATACCGTTGGCCTCTGCATCGGCCAGTGCAACGCGGTTGACATCGTCTTGGTCGAGGCGCTTCTCTGACTCCTCCTCAACTAGCTTTGCCCAAGCGTCAGGCACCTTCATCTTGCGGCGTTTTAGGTTGTTCTGGCCAAAGGCCTTACCCATCATCTCGCCCAGATTGATCATGCCGACCTGACCGCCCATTCCGGGAATTTCCATTGGCGAGGTGGGTGCATCCGATACTTCGATCTCGATTTCGACATCATCCATATGATGGTCGATGATCCGTTGGCGAAACGCTTGCCGCGTTGCTTCGCTGGCGGTTTCGCCTGCCAGCGGCTTCAGCAACCGTTCCATCGCCGCTGTCTCAGCGGCTTCGCGCACATGGCCGCGCCTGCGGTCTTTTTCCAAACGCACAGCCTCTTCGGCCAGATCGCGGGCAATCTGTTCAACGTCGCGGCCAACATAACCGACTTCGGTGAATTTAGTGGCCTCGATCTTGATAAACGGCGCGTCCGCCAGCTTTGCCAGCCGTCTGCTAATCTCTGTCTTGCCACACCCGGTGGGGCCGATCATCAATATGTTTTTCGGGGTAACCTCGTCGCGTAAATCGGCACCAAGGCGTTGACGACGCCAGCGGTTGCGCAAGGCAACCGCAACTGCGCGTTTGGCGTCGGCTTGGCCAATGATGTGCTCGTCGAGCGCTGCAACAATCGCCTTGGGCGTCAAAGAAGCGCTCACGACGCGCTCTCCAGCGTTTCGACCGTCAGCTGATCGTTGGTGTAAACGCAGATATCAGCAGCCACGGCCATAGCTTTGCGCGCCATGATTTCGGCGTCGGCCTCATATTCCATCAGCGCCCGTGCCGCAGAGAGCGCATAATTGCCGCCCGAACCAATCGCAGCAATGCCGTCATTGGGTTCTAGCACATCGCCGTTACCCGTGAGAATCAACGTCACATCTTTGTCAGCAACGATCATCATCGCCTCCAAATTGCGCAGATATTTGTCGGTGCGCCAGTCCTTGGCGAGTTCGACCGCTGCACGCATCAATTGGCCGCGATGTTGCTCCAGCTTCTTTTCCAAGCGTTCGAACAAAGTGAACGCGTCGGCCGTGGCCCCAGCAAACCCGCCAATGACAGATCCATCGTGCAGCTGCCGCACTTTTTTGGCGTTGGGCTTCATCACCGTCTGGCCCATTGACACCTGGCCGTCGCCGACGATGATGACTTTGCCATTTTTGCGTACGGATAATATCGTGGTGCCGTACCAGACGGCGGCGTTGCTATGGGAATTATCACTCATCTGGCGGATATGGGATGCGCTTTAAAAAAGCGCAAGGGAGAGCGGGGGTTAGCCGACCTGCCGTTCGCCCAACTGCCGCTCCCACGCCAAAGCGTCGCGGACAATCACATCGAGATCATCATATTTGGGTTGCCAGCCAAAGCGGCTGATTATTGCGCGATTGTCGGAGACCAACGCATCTGGATCACCGGCACGGCGGCCCTCTAGGTTGCGCACCAATTTTTTGTTGGTTACCCGGTCCACCGCGTCCAGCACCTGCATCACCGAATAACCATGGCCGTAACCGCAATTGAGCGTGTGGCTGGTTTTTGGATCAGCGACCAATGCCTCAAGCGCGATCACATGTGCGGCGGCAAGATCGGACACATGGATATAGTCGCGCACCCCGGTGCCGTCGTCGGTGGCATAATCGGTGCCGAATACACTGACAGATTGGCGTTTACCAAGAGCTGCTTCAACCGCAATTTTGATGAGGTGGGTTGCGCCGACCGTTGACTGGCCGCTGCGACCTTCAGGGTCGGCACCAGCGACATTGAAATAGCGAAGCGCACAATAGTTGAAATCATGCGCGGCCGCTACATCTCGCAGCATCATTTCGGTCATCAATTTCGACGAGCCATAAGGGTTTATTGGCATTGTCGCCATGTCTTCACGCACCGGACTCTCGTCTGGTATCCCGTAAGTAGCCGCAGTTGACGAAAAGATCATATGCTTGACACCGGCGGAAACCGCGCTGTTGATCAATGCGCGGCTCTTTGCTGTGTTATTGTCATAATATTTTAGTGGGTTTTCTACCGATTCAGGAACGACCACCGATCCGGCGAAGTGCATGATGGCGTCGATTCGCGATTCAGCGATGATTCGTTGGACCAAAGCCGAATCGGCAATGTCGCCTTCGTGAAATGGCACGCCCTCGGGCACAGCCCAGCGAAAACCGGTGATGAGACTGTCGATGACGACAGGATTATGGTTGGAGTCCTTCAACGCGAGAACAGCGTGGCTGCCGATATACCCAGCACCGCCGGTCACCAGAATGTTCAGTTGCCGGCTCATGTGTTAGTCTCCCAGCTCAACCCAAACCTATCACAACGACGACTGGCAAACTGCCATGATAGTCAAAAAAAAGGCGGCCCGCAGACCGCCTTTTCGAAACTTGAAATCCGCAGAAATCAGGGGCTGGTTGGACCATCATCGTCATTGCCAGCAGCAATAACGATACCGCCGATTACGGCAACAGCAGCCAGGACAGCAACGATTACGCCGCTTCCGCCACCGAGCTTATTTTCTTCCTTCGACGCCGCGCCAACGCGCTTTACCTTGGAAGCACCAACAGCCTTAGCTGCAGGCGACAATGATTGAGCCATGACAGGCGCGCTTACAAGCGAAGCGGCTGCAACAGCAGCGAGTGAAATCTTACCGAAACGCATTATTATGCTCCTTTTTGTGCGAAGTGCGTTGCACTCGAAGTGTCTCTGGCACAACAACCCTGCTATATCAACCCTTGAATCGACCTCGAACGCAAAATTTGCTCAATTTATCGGACTGTTGCATATTTCATACAATCGGTCGGCGTCGCGACTTTACGTCATATTTCTGAAACATAATATCCGGTTTTTTGAGGGGACGGTCACGGCTGTGAAAATTGCGGTTCATCAGATGTGTAGCGGTACGCAGCCGCAATTGAACACAGACATGATGGTGCAGATGATTGCCGCATCTGCCCATGAAGGTGCAGTGATGTATTTTGCGCCTGAAATGTCGATCCTCATTGATCGTGACCGGCAACGGTCGCAAAATGAAATATTCACCGAAGCGCAAACCGGATCCCTAGCCCGGATATGCGCGGCCGCAGCTGCCGCATCTATCTGGGTTCACTTGGGGTCGGTCCCTGTTCGAAGCGAATGTGATCATCAACGGTTCGTCAACCGCACGATCATCATTGATGCGAACGGACGGATACGCGCGCGATACGACAAGATGCACCTTTTCGATGTTGCACTGGCCAACGGCGAAAGCTGGCGCGAGTCGGCGGTATATGATGCGGGCAATGGCCCGGTCATCGTCGATACGCCCCTCGGGCCGATCGGTTTGACCATATGTTATGATATCCGCTTCCCCGATTTATTCAGCGCGCTCGCCAAAGCCGGCATTGATGTGCTCGCCGTTCCGGCGGCGTTCACCGTCCCCACGGGAACAGCGCATTGGCATACCTTGCTGCGCGCGCGGGCGATCGAGGCGCAAGCATTCGTGATCGCGGCGGCACAATCGGGCCTCCACGAGGATGGTCGGCGGACTTACGGCCATTCCCTAGTCGTCGACCCGTGGGGTGACGTGCTGCTTGATATGGGCGAAGGCGCGGGATTGGGCTTTGTCGAACTCGACCCAGCGCGCATCGCGGAAGTCCGCTCACAAATACCGGCAATCGCCAACCGGCGGGAGATTGGCGATGAGGTCAAGCGGTTCTGACGCTTGAATAGCAGCACCCGCTGCCCCAAAAGGGCCGTATGAGTTTCATGACTTCGGCATTTTGGACAAACCACCTGTGGGGCGTCGTTTCGCTGTTCGCTGTCGTGACGATGCTGATCAGCAGCGTTGCCGACCGTAGACGTCAAAGACGGTTGCGGATTGACAACGTCGGCTTCATGCCGTGGACAGCTATCACCGTGTTAGCAACGCTTGCTGCGGTTGTTTCAGCTGCGTTAGCGCTCAAGTCTTAGCCGAGACACGCCTCTAAAAACGGTTGATCGAACCCGAACTGCCGTGCCTTTTCCAGCGTGTATGGGCGAACACCACCCGCGACCCATTGGCCGTTGATCTTGCCGTCGGCATCTTCGTCGAGATATTCGAATTTGAACAAATCTTGGGTGACAATCACGTCGCCTTCCATGCCGATCACCTCGGTAATCTGGGTAGTTCGCCTAGAACCGTCGCGCAGTCGCTTGACCTGGACGATCATATCGACGCTTTCCGCAATCTGACGCGAAATCGCTTCTTTGGGGATCTTGATGTCGCCCATCAGAATCATATTTTCCATACGGCCGAGGCACTCACGCGGGTTATTGGCGTGGAGCGTACACATTGATCCATCATGCCCGGTGTTCATCGCGGCAAGCAAATCGAAACATTCAGCGCCACGAATTTCGCCCAAGATGATGCGGTCAGGACGCATACGCAGGGCGTTCTTGACAAGGTCACCGATGGTAATCGCGCCGTCGCCCTCAAGGTTAGGTGGGCGTGTTTCAAGCGGCAACCAATGCGGCTGCTGCAAGCGAAGTTCGGCGGCATCTTCGATTGTTAACACGCGCTCGCCGGGGTCGATCATTTTCGACAACGCATTGAGCATCGTTGTCTTACCCGAACCAGTACCGCCCGAAATCACGATATTCATGCGCGAAGCTCCGGCAATTTTCAATGCAGTCGCCATCGGCTCGCTCATCGAACCAAAGCCTTTAAGCATGTCAATGGTGATCGGCTTTTCGGAGAATTTACGTATCGAAATCGCGGTGCCGCGCAGCGACAATGGCGGCACAATAACGTTTACGCGGCTGCCGTCCTTCAAACGGGCATCGGCCAGCGGTGTGGTCTGGTCAACACGGCGACCAACCTGATTACAAATCCGCTGCGCAATCTGGAACAAATGCTCCTCATCGCGGAACTGGATGGGAGCGATCGTCAGCTTGCCCTTTTTTTCGATATAGGTCTGCAACGGGCCGTTGACCATGATGTCGGTAATGTCCGGATCATTGAGCAATTCTTCGAGCGGACCAAAGCCCAGCAATTCGTCAACCAGCACTTTTTCAAGTGCAAATTGCTCGCGTCGGTTCAGCGTGAGCTTCAGTTCCGCCAGCACTTCGAGGATGATCGGCCGGAATTCTTCGGTCAGTTCCTCTTTGTTGAGCGAAGCTGCTGCTTCCGGATCGACGCGTTCGAGCAGGCGCGGCAGCACCTGTTCCTTGATTTTGTGAACAGAAGCCTCAAAGCCTTGGGGACCCTCATCGACTGCGGCTGCATTGTTGGCGCGGTCCGACAGCCGCGACATCGCGTCCTGAACTTCGGGTGGGGCAGCCAATACTCCGGGCAGATCAATCGAGTCGATCGGCGGGAATTGTTCGCCACCTGCCGGCATTGGCGGTTCTGGGTTTGCAGACGGAAGCGGTTGCGATGCGGCTGAACCGTTACCACTGCCACTACCGCCAGTCATCGGACGTGCGACACCAAATGAAGGACGCCCGTTTGAAACCCCGGGTTTTTTGCCGAATGCGCTCACAGCTAGGCCGCTCCATTTTCCGTGCGTTATTACGAAACACTGGTCGTAGACAAAAATGGTAAACAAAAACGAAATGACCGCAGCCCAAGGGGCGGGGATTGTGACTATCGCGTTCGCTTCCACCGCCCTATGCGGCTTTGTCGTTACTTCTCAAGCTTGGAACAATATGCCTGCCCGTATGCGAAATACTGGCCTGTTAATGGCTTTGGCGGGCTTTGCTGCGCTGTCGTGTGGCGATGCCGTCATCAAATCGATTGCGGGGGAATGGCCGGGTACAGCGGTCGCTGCACTGCGTTACAGCATTGGTGCTGCCGCCTTGGGGCTCCTTCTTCTGGTGCGCGAGGGGCGAGCAGCATTCACCCTGCCGATGCCCAAAATGCAGCTGCTACGCGGCGTATCGGTGGCAGTAGCGACGATGTGCTTCTTTTCTGCAATTTTTCTGATGCCGCTCGCCGAAGCGACAGCGATCGTCTTCACCAGCCCGATTATAACTGCGATACTGTCGTCCGCGCTACTGAAGGAGCGTGTTGGCAAGGCAACATGGATAGCCTCTGCGGTTGCCTTTGTCGGTGTGTTGATCATCATGCGGCCCAACATAGCATTGCTCGGTATAGCTGCGTTGCTGCCGCTGATTGCCGCCACGTGCATGTCGGTCCTCATGATGGCCAATCGCGCGGTTGCTGGTGCTGGCTCGCCATTGCAAATGCAGTTTCTGATCGCGGCGATCGCAGCACCGGTGTTGTTGTTTGCGGCATTTGCGGGTCATTTCTCGGGGCTGGCTATGTTCGCCGTGCCTGTTCCCGACTGGACGATCATCGCGCGCTGTATGCTGGTCGCGCTGACTGCGACGTGCAGCCACTGGCTCGTTTATCTGGCGACAACCAAGGCAACCGCCGCCGATATCGCACCAATGACCTATATCCAATTGCCCACCGCGATGCTGCTCGGGATCGCGCTGTTTCAGGACTGGCCAGATGCGCTTGCACTGGTCGGCTTTGCTGTGATTATAGCCGCCGGGCTATATTTATGGCATACGGGGCGCCCGGTGAGCGAGGACGTTTTGTGAAATCAAATGTTCGGCCGGTTAACGCATTTGCGGTTGTGGGTGGGGTAGCATTTCGTAACAGCCCAGAGCAGTGACCTAAGCCTCTTTCATCATGGGCCAATCTTCGGAATTAATCCGACCGTGACAAAAACTTGAATGCCATTGCCGTTATCGCGAACGAACTGAGGCCCATTCACAATGGTTATCATATAGCCCGACTTAATGACCAACTCGTCTTTCATGAGGCCATTGGCTGTGCCTGACCGTTTGGGGTCATAAATCCAGACCGACGTTGCTCTCAACCGGTCAACAAAGTCCGTGCGAGCGTTCAGCGCTGCTCGACTGTCTGAAACAATGATCCGGCAGGCGGTCGCATTAACCGCTGTAACTATATAAACATTACTACCGGTCTCGCCAATTTTGGCAAAAACAGGGTAGGTGGGGAACAACCCGATGGAGTTGTCCCTGACATCTTGAGGCACTGCATCGATCATTCGTGCTCCGAGTTGTTTCAGAGCGTCCTTATGTTGAACTGCCAGAATTCCGTCGCGTAAAATGTGCTTGGCGCATAATTTGAAGCCCAGTTCGATCCGGTCACTGGTTTCTTTTGCCTCGTGGTTATCGATTGGAGGTGGCTCCGAAGCGATGGCAGTAGCAAAAAGGAGGCCGAGCAACATATGGCCTTAAGCCGCCTCATCCACCCGTTCGGCCAGAACCGTCAGGCCTTTTTCGTTCACTTCGGCAAAACCGCCAGCGATGGATAGCTTCTCCGGGACAGCGCCCGCGCTTGCGTAGATGTCAAGCGTCGCATCGCTGCGCAGCGTGCTCATAACTGGCGCATGGCCCTCCAGCACGCCGAAGTCGCCCTCGGTGCCGGGAACCACGACCATGTAGACGTCGTCCGAGCGGTAGAGCTTTTCAGGGGTTACGAGTTCGAAGTGTAGTGGCATCACAAATATCCTAGATAATCAGAAATTTCGTATCGCTGTGCTTGAAACCACTCTCGGCCAGTTTTGAAACGAGTTATAGAAGATCGGTTATTCTGCGG
>JANLRW010000322.1:0-3450 GCA_031361925.1 Sphingomonadales bacterium | reverse complement strand
GCCTTTACGCAAGAAGGTCACAAAGGCGTGGGCGGGGACATCGCCCGCCGCCTTGTGACTGATACGGGCAATCTCGGTCCATGCTGCCATGTCGAATGCAGGCATTACAGTGTCGCCAACCGGCTTTAAATTGATCTCGGTCACTTCGATCCGGTCTGCCAGCGGCAGGAACAATTTGTAAATCTCCGCCCCGCCGATGACGCAGACATGCGGGCCGTTGGCTGCCTTCAGCGCCGCCTCGACCGAATGGACAACCTGCGCGCCATCCTCATCCCATTTGGTATCGCGGGTCAGCACGATATGCCTCCGCCCTTCGAGTAAGCCGGGCAGGCTATCGAAAGTCTTGCGCCCCATGATCATCGGGCGGCCTTTGGTGACCTGTTTGAAATGGCGCAGGTCGGCGGGGATATGCCAAGGCATTCCGCCATCCTTCCCGATAACTCCATTGGCGGCGCGGGCGAGGACAAGGATAATTTCGGGATGATTCATATCCTCCGCTTTGCCTTGTAAATATTACCGATACAAGCGGGTAACATGCCCTATTTTGCGCCCCGCCCGCACTTCGACTTTGCCGTAGAGGTGCACATTCGCGGCGGGGTCGTTCAACAGTTGCAACCAGCGCTCGCCATCCTTACCGATCAAATTCTGCATCTCGACCCGCTCGGCCACGGTCGCGGTCGAACCCAAAGGCAATCCGCAGACCGCGCGAATATGGTTTTCGAACTGGCTGGTCTCTGCACCTTCGATGGTCCAGTGGCCACTATTGTGCACACGCGGGGCGATCTCGTTGAACAACGGGCCATCGCCGCTGGCAAAAAATTCACATGTCAGGACGCCGACATAATCGAGCGCGGCCGCGACCGCCGCTGCCATTTTCCGCGCCTTGACCTGCTGGCTTTCGATCAGGGGTCCGGCGGGCAAAGTCGAGGTCGCCAATATCCCGTCTTCGTGATGGTTGCGCGAACTGTCCCAATAGCGGATTTCGCCGTCGGTTCCGCGCACCAATATGACCGAAAATTCGGCGTCGAACTTGACTACGGCCTCGGCAATTACCGGCTGTGCCCCACCCCGCCGCCACGCGCTGGCGAGGTCGCTATTGCCCGCTATCCGCACCTGGCCTTTGCCGTCGTAGCCCATGCGGATCGTTTTAAGGATCGCCGGGGTGCCCACGCTGGCGATCGCATCTTCAAGCTCGATTTCGCTTCGTGCAACCGCATAGCGCGCGGTCTGGCCGCCGAGTTTGCGCACGAATTCTTTTTCATCGACACGGTCCTGCGCCACTTCCAACGCTTTGAGCGGCGGGTGGATAGGTACGTCGCGGGCGATGGTTTTGAGCGGCAATACGGGCACATTCTCGAACTCGAACGTGACCACATCACAGGCATCGGCAAAGGCCTTTAGCGCGGTGAGATCGTCATACGCGGCAATCGTTGCCTCTGGCGCCACATCACAAGCTACATTGTCGCCCGGTGGCGCATAGATATGGCAGCGATAACCGAGCTGCGCCGCCGCAACTGCCAACATCCGGCCCAGCTGGCCGCCGCCCAATATGCCAATCGTCGATCCCGGCGGTAGCGCGGTCATATTGGACCGCTCATTCGGGATTCTCGGCGACAGACGCAGTTTGTGCGGCGCGGTAATCGTCTAGCCGTGCAGCTAGCTCGGCGTCAGTCGTTGCCAACATCGCCGCCGCGAGCAACGCCGCGTTGGTCGCACCCGCCTTGCCAATGGCGAGTGTCCCAACCGGAATCCCCGCAGGCATCTGCACCATTGACAGCAAGCTATCCAACCCGTCGAGCGCCTTGGACTGGACCGGCACGCCCAGCACCGGCAACCGTATCATTGCCGCTGCCATGCCCGGCAAATGCGCCGCGCCGCCCGCACCAGCGATGATGCACTTTAGCCCACGATCCGCCGCACCTTTTGCATATTCATAAAGCCGATCAGGCGTACGGTGCGCCGAAACTACCTTGCATTCATGCGCAATGTCGAGCGCAGCAAGCGTCGCCGATGCCTCGCGCATCGTCTCCCAGTCAGAGCGGCTGCCCATGATGATCCCGATAACTGGCGCTGCTCCGCTCACCTGTCGTCCCCCGTGTGTGAGAAGCAACTGTCCTTAGCGCGGAGGTCGGTGAACCGCAATTGTGAATGGGCGCAAAGGTTAAAGTCGACGTTACGCAACCGTTTTCCAAAACGTGTAACTGTAAAGTCTTGCTTTCTATTAGGAAATCTGGTTGAGGGGACCGACAACAAAAGTTACCCGGGTCGCATGAAATATCGGGGACTTATGCAGTTTGAAAAACAAGCGGACGAACCATCCGCACCGAATGTCACAAAACTACCGCTGACGCTCGAACAAGAGAATATGAAGCTGAAAGCGCGGGTGGCCGAGCTTGAGCGATTGGTGGTGTGTGACACTCTTACGCCACTTTTTAACCGGCGCCATTTCATGGAAGAGCTTGACCGCTGGTGCTGGCGCGCGCATCGTTATGGCGGCGAATACGGGCTGCTGTTCATCGACGTCGATAACCTCAAGGCGGTTAATGACAAACACGGCCATCTGGCGGGAGACACCCTGTTGACCGCGATTGCGAAGTCATTATTGGCGGCCGTCCGCCGATCCGATTTGGCCGCGCGCGTTGGCGGCGACGAGTTCGCAATTCTGCTCGATAACATCCCCGAAACCGAGCTGGCGGCCAAGGCCGACCGCATATCAAAAACCGTTGGTAAGCTGAAAGTCGAGCACCAAGGCGCCGTCATGATGCCCAGCATTTCTGCGGGCTATGCGGTCATCGAACCGGCGGTCAAACCGGCCGAATTGCTCCTCCGCGCTGACCGGTCGATGTATGCGTCAAAACAGGCTAAGGGCGTCGTGCCACTCACCTAGCGGTCCGAGAGATAATAGCGCTCGCCATGCAAGTTGTCGTCAAGTTCATAGATAATCGGCTGGCCGGTCGGGATTTCAAGGCTGGTGATGTCGGCATCAGAAATCCCCGACAAATGCTTGACCAGTGCACGAAGCGAATTGCCATGTGCCGAAATCAGCACGGTCTTGCCAGCCTTGAGTTCAGGCACAATCGCAGCTTCCCAATAAGGCAGCACACGGGCGATGGTGTCTTTCAAGCTTTCGGTGTTGGGAATAGCGATCCCGGCATAACGCGGATCCGCCGACAGGTCGTAGGGCGATCCAGCCTCCAGCGGCGGTGGCGGTATGTCGAAACTGCGGCGCCAGATCTTGACCTGCTCGTCGCCATGCTTCGCCGCCGTTTCGGCCTTGTCGAGCCCGGTCAGCCCGCCATAATGGCGTTCGTTGAGCTGCCAGTTCTTGGTTACCGGCACCCACAAACGCCCCATCGCCTCTAGCGCCAGATTAAGCGTCTTGATCGCGCGGCTCTGGACGCTCGTGAAGCAGATGTCAGGCGCGATGCCCTTCGCCTTCATCAACTCGCC
>JANLRW010000320.1:0-6653 GCA_031361925.1 Sphingomonadales bacterium | reverse complement strand
CCGCTTTGCCAGTCGACCTAGCGGATTTTGCCGCCAGCCCAGAAAAAGATGCTTTTCCTATCGGGTGACCAGTCCATATTCGGATAGACACCAGTCACCGCCCAGGTTTCCTGCACATCCTGATCGAGCGCATCGTAAATCTTGCGCTCTTCGCCGGTGGTGAAATCCTTTACATATAGCTTGGATTTGGTCCGTTCGCGGCGGACAAAGGCGATTTTCTTGCCATCGGGCGAAGGTGTTGGGCGCACTGATCCACCAGCCCCGGTCACCACCGCCTCGGTCTTGCCGGTATCGATTTCATAGCGTTCGATGTCAAAAATCTCGCCGTTCGAATCCTGCGCATACTGAAAAATCGGCCCGGGCGTAATGTTGCGGGTATAATAGATATGCTTGCCATCGGGCGCGAAGATCGGCTCGCCCAATTCTTTCTGGTGCTGCTCGTTGGGCTTTTTGACAAGCACGACGCCGCCGCCACCCGACACGTGATAAAGCCAGACCTCACCGGTGCCGAGCGAACGCCCCGTGGTAAAGTGCTTTTTGGCGGCAATGAAGCGCCCATCGGGGCTCCAGCTCGGCTGGTTGAGCAAGCGAAAATCCTCCTTGCTCATCTGCCGCTTATCGGAGCCATCGGCATTCATGATCCAGATATTGTCACCGCCGCCACGATCCGAAGTGAAAGCAATCCGCCGCCCGTCCGGCGAGAAACGCGGTTGCGTCTCGAACGGCAGTCCCTCGGCGATGCGGGTGGGCGTCCCACCGCTCGACGATATCGTATAAATGTCGCCGAGCAGATCGAACGCGAGCGTGCCGCCATCGGGGCTGACATCGAGGTTCATCCACGAACCTTCGGTGGTCTCGATAGGGATCTGCCGCACAGTCAACCCGGGGGGTGCTGCAACGTCCCATTTAGGGGCCTTATCGTCGGCGGCCGGGGCTTGCGCAACCGCAATTGCAGGAACGAACGCAGCACCCAACAACAATACAGGTTTCAGATAAAACTTCATCGCAAAGCTCCCCACAACAGACTTTTTACAAGCTGTCATGACTAGCGACCGACCGCAAGGCCGCAGTGGCGCATCGACGATGTGAGCGTAATTTTCTACGAACTGCAATGAAGCGATGGCGACAATAGTCGCTTTGGCGGCTACGCCATAAAGCCGAGATTACTGCTGGCAAACCGCCCGATATTTGGGGCCACGCTAGGCAGTTCGGTGGTCGAAACGCCAAACCAGCTCGCCAGAGTGGCAGCATATTGATCCACAGATACCGTGGGCAAAAGACGTCCTTGCCCGACCTGATCATTACTCCGGACAGAGATTTGCGGTGCCACGCCGTAATAGCGCCCGCCATTGACGGCGCCGCCCAAGACAAAGTGGTGTGAACCCCACCCGTGGTCCGATCCATCGCCATTGGACTGCAAAGTCCGGCCGAAGTCGGACGCCGTAAAGGTTGTCACCTTATCGGCCACACCGAGTTCAATCGTGGCGCGGTAGAATGCATCCATCGCGAAGTCGAGCTGCCCCATCAGGCCACCCTGCTTGCCAATCAGGCTGTCGTGCAAATCAAACCCACCCATGCTGACCATGAATACCTGACGTTTTGCACCCAGCGGCTGCCGCGCGGCAATCATGCGGGCGACAACGCGCAGCTGCTCGGCCAATGTGTTGCGCCCCGTAGCCGGAGTGAATGACGTGGTGAGCGCAATAGGTTGCAATGCGGCAGTCACCACGCCCTCGGCATCAATCGACCGCTTGGCGACGCGGTTATATTCTGCCTCCAAGACATTGTTGCTGGTCTGTGTCATCAAAGTTCGCAGCGCGGTGCTACCTGCCGATGAACCGAAAAGGGCATTCTTGATTCCGTTAACCGCCAATGCGCCACTGGAGGATACCTGATAGGTCAGGGCCTGTTGGCCCGACAGAAACACGGCGTTGCCCGTCGCCGAGATGCAGGTGAACAACGCATTGGCATTGCTCGACAGCGCAAGGTCGCCCATCCGTCCGCCCCAGCCATCGGTCGCGCCTTCCGGCTTCGATGATTGCCAAGTCGACTGCTGGTCATTGTGCGAAAACAGCTTCGCGGGACGCGGGTTGGCCACCAGATTCGAACTTTGATATTGCGCCAGTGTCAGCGGCGCGACGAGCGGGCCCACGTTAAGCAATGGCGCCATCTTGCCCTCGTCGAAGCGCGCTTTTAGTCGGGTCATTTCAGGTGCCAGCGCATATTGCAGGTTGTTGGTCAGGACCTGGCCCCCAGAGGGTGTCAGCGCGGTCGCGGCAAGGCTCGCCCGGGCCAGCGTAATGCCACCAGCGGTCTGCCCTGCGCCGCCACCGCGTATCGCGCTGTAAAGGTCGTAATTGGTCGTATCAAACGGGATCAGCGTGCTGTTGTGGTCGTTTCCGCCATACAGGAAGATGCATACCAAGGCCTTGTAGTCGTTGCCAGCGCTGAACGCTGCAGCTTCGCCTATTCCCGCCAGACCCATCGCCCATGATGACGCCGTGCCTGCAATCGCAACTTGTTTCGACCGACGCAAAAACGCGCGGCGTGACAGGTCGTCCATTTTTCCGATGTGCATGAGTGGTCTGCCTTATTTCTGGACGATATAGTCGGGTGAAGCCATGACGAGCAGGACAGCCATATATATGCGCCGCTGTTTTTCAGCGGTGGTGCTGGTTGCCGTGACCGTTGTCGCATCAAGTGCGGTTTTGATCGTGGCCTTGGTGCTGTCCGAAATCTGGTTCGCCGCCAGCAGCAGACAAATTCGGTCGAGCAAGCTCGCAGAATTCTCCGCTATCGCCAGTTCACTCGTATATGCCGCTTTGACATCGTTACCGACGCCATTGGTGCTGCCGATCGCCGAGGTCATGAAATTGACGTAACCCGGGGTGCTGGTTTCGTTGACGAGCTGAAATTCAGGCGCGACCAGCGAGTTGGTCGCAATCGCGGTGTTCGCCGGGACATATCCGGGACGGAAGAAATTGAACACCGACGGTGAGCGGAGCGCGCTTTGACCCAGACCGCTGGCAAGGTCAGACAGGTTCCCGATCCGCCAGTTGCCGCTTGTCGAGGTTGCGCCGAATGTCCGCGCCCATTGCACAAAGCGCAGGATTGGTTCGCGCACCTTGCCGAAAGTCGGGGTGGTCAGGCCTGCCGCGTTGATCGCTTCGTCATCGAGCAATATCGCCTTGAACACCGCGCGCAAATCGCCCCGCACGCCAGAGCCGTTGTCATTGAATTTTGCGGCAACGCGGCTGACATACGGCGCACTCGGGTTGCTCGTCACCAGCCGCTGGATCATCTGCTTGGCGAAAAACGGCCCGACATTGGCATGGTTGAACAGTGCATCCAGCGCAGTCTTTAACGCCGCGGTGCCATCTGTATTGGCGGCAATAGTAGTACCGAGGAAGGTCGCTTCAAGCGTCGAATGCTGGCTCGTCGTGGACGGAAATTCCCATTTGGTATTGTCGATCGTCATCGGCTTCAACACATAGCCAGTGCTGTTGATCAGCCGTGTTGCATCGCTTGCAGACGGTGTTTTGACGTTGCCGGTAAAGTCCCAGTCATAGCCAGTGAAAACGCGGGCCAGATTGGTTACGTCGGTGTTGGTGTAGGTTTCAATCGGCAGATTATTGGCGTCGAGTTTTCGCGAACCGTCGTTGTTGAGCTGATACAGGCCAATGGTGAATAGCTGCATCACTTCGCGGGCATAATTTTCGTCAGGCACACGGCCGGATTTGGTGTCTTCTTTTCGGTTGCCGCGCGTGCTCAAATAATAGCCCATGGCTGGGTTGAGCGTCACATCTTCAAGAAGTTTGCGGTAATTGCCAAAGGCGTTGCTGTTAAGCTGGTCCCAATAAAATGCGATAGCCTGCGACCGCCAGCTGAAATCGAGCCCGGGCAGCGAGACAACAAAAAATTCCGACAATGCCAGCGCAACCCGTTTGCGGACACCATTGGCATCACTCATGAGCTGGTTCCAGATCATGTAATCACCTGGATATTCATTATCGAAGAAGTTGTCGGTGGTGATCTGGTCGTAGCTACGCGACGATAGCCAAGCGACACCGGTCTGGTTGATAGGAGCGTCCATTTGTGCGCTCAGCCAAGGGTCGTACCCTATCGACCGGATATTACTGATTTCTGCATCAGAAACCGACAGACTTGATTTTAGAATGAACCGCGCCGCTTCGGCTTCGGTCGATGGCTTGGCGACTTGCGCAGTGGGTGGGGATGGCGGCGGTGTCGGCGATGATCCGCCACCGCCGCCGCCACATGCCGCCACCAGTCCAACGACGGGCAACGCATATATGTTGGGAGATGGCGATTTTGCTGGAAGTGGCCCGGTCGAAAAATCAACAATGGCGTCGTCGTCAACAGGAATGTCAAAGTCCAACGCTGGCGGCACTTCCGTCATAAAAAACTCTCCACATTTTGGATGCCGTTTGCGAGGAAAAGGCGGCCATTTGCCTAACCAGTTATAAACAGACAGCTTTCAACGGAGTCTTTCGCATCGTGGTTAAGCCACGTTAACAGGCAAGGCCCGGCGGACATAAATTATTAACCATTTATCAAGGTGTGCAGCATAGTTTTGCAGCATCATGATCGGTCGCCCCACTACCCGTGCTTTCACCTTCATCCTCGCACTGCTGGTGACGCCTGCGGCGAATGCCGAGGTGTTTGAAATAAGCGGTGACGGCAATCTGGTGAACATTACTCAGCCGGCATGGCAACCCGAGACGGTGGTTTCGGAACTGCCGTCGGGGTTGCCTCCGGTTTCCGCCATCATGCCCGCCGCCGCACCACCATCCGGATCGGTGCAACAACATATTCAGCACGCGGCTGCGCGTTACGGCGTCAATGGTGCATTGCTCGATGCGGTGGCTTGGCAGGAATCGCGCTATAATCCTCGCGCCCGGTCGTCGGCTGGCGCGATGGGCGTGATGCAATTGATGCCCGGTACGGCCCGGGATTTGGGCGTGACTGACCCGCATAGCGTGTCGCAGAACATTGCCGGGGGCGCTGCATATCTGCGGGCGCAACTGGAAAAATTTGGTAATAATGTGCCACTCGCACTGGCGGCCTATAATGCCGGGCCGGGCGCTGTCATGCGCTATGGCGGGATACCCCCTTACCGCGAGACACAAAATTATGTTCGCCAGATCATGAACCGGATGGCGCGGACCAACTTTGCTTTCGGACCAAATTGAGGAAGATTTGCTATGTCCTACGCCCCGCATAAATTGACATCACGCATCATGATTGCCGGTTGGCTCGCGGCGTTTCCGCAAGCTGCTTTCGCCCAGGTTGCCGGTGCAAATCCGCAAGGGTCGGGCCCAATTGTATCCGCGCTCGAATGGATGCAGGGGACATTGCTGGGCAATGTCGCTACCACAGCGGCGGTTATCGCGGTTGCTGTTGTCGGCCTGATGATGCTGACCGGCCGGATGAACTGGCGGTTCGGCGCGACCGTCATTGTCGGCTGCTTTGTTCTTTTTGGCGCAACCGCCATTGTTTCGGGGATACGCGTCACGGCAATGGGGGGCTGACATGGTCGCCTTAAGCCGAACACCCGTTTTTCGCGCGCTGACGCAGCCGCAGATGTTTGCGGGTGTAACTTATAGCTATTTCATCATCAATCTGGTGGTGACAACCGAGATTTTCCTCATCAGCCGGTCGTTCTGGGCGATCCCTGCGGCTGCGATTATCCACGGCATTGGCTATATGGCATCGCTTAAAGAACCCCGGATTTTTGATCTATGGATTACCAAAGTTAGCCGCTGCGGCCGGACACGCACCCATGCCCTTTGGCGCTGCAATAGCTACAGGCCCTAAAGATGCCGAGCGCCGCCCAGAAACTTGCAACACTTGACCCGCGCGCCGGTGACCGATTGCCGTATGCAGGGCATGTGAACGATTACTGCGTGGCAACGCGGGACGGTGCGTTGATCCAGATGATCCAGCTGGACGGCATTGCCTTTGAAACCGCTGACAGCGAAACACTAAACCATCTGGCATCGGTGCGCGATGTTGTCATGCGCGGCGTTGCCAATTCCAACTTGATGCTTTATTGCCACGTCATTCGCCGCAGGGTTACTGCCGAACTTTCCGGCGTTCAGCCAGAAGGCTTTGCCCGCGACCTTGATGGCCAGTGGCAGGAGCAGCTTCGCAAAAAGCGGCTCTATGTCAATGACCTGGTTTTGATGCTGGTGCGTAGGCCGGCAACCGGCAAGGTCGGGTTCCTCGAACGGTTGAGCAAAGGCTTTGGTAGCAAACGCTCGCAAACCGAAAGGCAGGCCGAACAGGCGCGAGAATTGCGCGAATTGGATGCCGCGCGTATCAATCTGACGTCGGCACTCACCCGCTACGACCCCCGCTTGCTGGAGCGCTATGATGGCACCGGTGGTACCTGTTCCGAACCGCTTGAAATCCTGTCGGCGCTGTATAATGGCGAAGTCCAGCCCGTGCTCGACCCCAGCGGCGACGCCGGGCATTATCTGCCGTATAAGCGGGTCAGCTTTGGGCTTGATGCCATGCACCTGAAAGGTGCAGGCGATGCCAGTTCGCGTTTCTGCGCAATGGTCTCGATCAAGGATTATCCGGCGAATACTGCGCCTGGAATGCTCGACAATCTGTTGCGCCTTCCGCACGAG
>JANLRW010000298.1:0-16087 GCA_031361925.1 Sphingomonadales bacterium | reverse complement strand
AAAAAGGCTTGGGCATCGCCTTGGGTAAGGGGAATCATGTCTTCGGGTCGAGACGCCGTCATGCAAATCCGCCACAAATGGAAGCCACAGCAAAAGCAGCTGTGGTTTAACAGTGCGACCCTGACTAAACTTTATAATAATGCGGCACGAATGCAAGCGCTTACGCATGCGGGTTCAGTCACGTAACAAACGTTCAATAAATCCCGCCGTCTTGCTGGATAAATTCCTGATCGCGCTTCGTTGCTGAGCTGGGACCCTGTGCCGATGCGTTGGAGCGTGTGCCACGGTCCGATGCCACGCGGTCTTTGCGTTTCGGCTTGTCACCGCGCGCGGCCAATTCTTCCTGACGGATCGAGCGCTTGGGTTCGGTTTCGGCTTTGAATGCTTCCCAGATAACCGCGCTTTTCGGATCATCGCCCGGCCACGAGCCGAAGACGCGGTTGCCTGATTTGCGGTCGATGCGCACCAGACGGACACCATTTGGCGCGACAAACGGCGTCTTTGGCATGTCGGCCATTGCCGCCCGCGCAAATTGCTTGAAAATCGGGGCCGCTAGCGACCCGCCTTGCGCATAACCGCCCATATTGCGCGGTTGGTCGTAGCCCAGATAAACACCGGCCACCAGATGCGGGGAACCACCGACGAACCAGACATTGGTGGGGCCGGTGGTCGTGCCGGTTTTGCCGAACAATGGCCGGTCAAGATCGCGCAAGATTGTCGCGGTGCCGCGCTGAACCACGCCTTCGAGCATGTGGACAGTCTGATAAGCCGTTACTGGATCCATTACCTGCTTGCCCGCTGCCGAAAAGCGCGGCATTGCTTTGCCGTTCCAGTCCTTGGCATTGCATCCATCGCACGCTTTCCATTTGGCTGGCCAGATAACCTTGCCTTTGCGGTTCTGCGCAAAATCGATCAATGTCGGTTTCAGCTCACGCCCTTGGTTGACCAGCATCGAATAAGCGTTGGTCATTTTCAGCACCGTAGTGTCGCCAGCACCCAAGGCAAATGACAGATACGGCGGATAATCCCCGATATTCATCGCACGGAAGGTATCGGTGACATTATCCATTCCCGCATCGGCCGCCGCGCGGACGGTCATCAGGTTGCGTGATTGTTCCAGCCCCCAACGCATGGTTTGCGGACCCGCGCCGCCGCCGCCGCCAAAATTGCGAAAGCATTTTTGCCCGCGCGCGCTCCCGTCATACACGCAATAAGGCCCATCGACGATGATCGACGTTGGCGTCATGCCGTTATCGAGCGCGGTTGCATAAACGAACGGCTTGATCGTCGAACCGGGCTGGCGCTGCGCCTGCGTTGCGCGGTTGAAACTCGAAATGCGATTGTCGAACCCGCCCTGGATCGCAAGGACGCGGCCATTGAGCGGGTTTTCCACAACCATCCCGCCGCCGACCTCGGGCACGGTGCGCACCGAAAAGCTGCTGCCGCCATTCGGCACCACTGCAATGACATCACCTGCCTTCATGGCAGCCGGGCCACCGTTCAATAAACCGACTGTGCCATCGGCAAAACCGACGCGGCCACGGCCCAAATTGACACCTGCGCGCCAGTTGGAATAGTCGATGCCAACATTGGTCGAGGCAAAGCGAGATGCCCATTTATCGTCGGACACATCGACCGTGCCCATATTGGCTTTCCAAGCTTTACCGGCATTATACCGCAACAGCCCATCACGCAGCGCCTGTGTTGCCAGTTCCTGATAGACCGGATTCATTGACGTGCGGACCCACAGCCCTCCAGCATAAACGCTGTACGGACGGCCATTTTCAGCGGTCTCGCCAAAGCGTTCGATCAACTGACGGCGGACCTCTTCGGTGAAATAGCCACCGACATTTTTGTAACCCGTGCCGCGCTGGGCAATCAGCCCCAAAGGCTGTGCCCGGGCCTCGGTCAGCTGTGCCTGCGTAATCCAGTCATTGTCGTACATCTCGCCCAAAACCCAGTTGCGGCGTTCAAGGGCCGCAGCGGCATTTTTTAATCGGCCGTATTTTTCTGGTGCCTTTGGCAAGATCGACAGGAACGCCATTTCGTGCAGTTTCAGCTGGTCCACGCTCTTGCCAAAATAAGCCTGCGAGGCGGCTTCAACGCCGAAAGCCTGACGCCCCAACGCGATCTCGTTCAAATATAGCGACAATATCTGCTGCTTGGTGAGTGCGGCTTCGATCCGTTTGGCAAGGATCGCTTCCTTGATTTTTCGTGTGTAGCTATATTCATTGGTCAACAGCAGGTTTTTTGCGACTTGTTGCGTGATGGTCGATGCCCCGCGCGAACGACCGCTACTGAAGATATTGTCGAAAACTGCCGACGCGATGCCGGGATAATCAATCCCGCCATGCGAGAAAAATGTCTTGTCCTCCGCCGCCAGATATGACCGGACCAGCATCTTCGGGAAATCGGCATATTCCAGCTGCACCCGTCGTTCACGCGCATAGCTGTGAAACGGCTGGCCATCAATATCGCGCACGACCGTTGGCAATGGCGATTCATATTCGACCAAAGCTTCGGCGTCGGGAAGGTTGCGCCCGATCACGAGCCACAACAAAAACACCACCACCAGAAATGCCGATGCCGCATAGACCAGCCGACGAAACCATTTTGACTGCCACCACACTTGCCAGCGGCCGACAAAGCCACCGACATCGCGCCGCAATTTGTAGGTCAATGCGTTCGGGCTGCCATCGAGCGCGGGCGTTGGGGCGTCATTTTCCATTACCGGCTCTATCTAGCCGATTTGCCGCCGACGTCCAGAAAGTTCAACAGCCGCCGACCGCAAATTTACGTTTCGCCTCAGCGCGAAGCGAGCCGTCGCGCAAAATGCACCTGTATCGCGCTGGCAACGCTGCGCCCGACCTTTTGCTGGCCGTCGGTCGATGCCAGAAACGCCACGTCGGATGCGTTGCTCAAATAGCCGGTTTCAAACAGCACCGACGGTGTGTCGGGTGCCTTCAGGACGATAAACGATGCAAAGCGGTGCGAAGTCGAACGCAAACGCATATTGGGACGGGCCTCGCGTGCCAGTAGCTTGGCAAAATCGGCAGACACGTTCATCGTCTCGCGCTGCGTCAGGTCAATCAGGATCGACGACACGTTGGCATCGGCTCCGCCCAAGTTGACGCCGTTGATTATGTCGGACTTGTTTTCCCGCGACGCGAGCCGTTGCGCTTCGCGGTCGGATGCAACCTCGGACAAGGTATAGACCGTTGCGCCGTTGGCTTCCTGACTTTCGGCGCTGTCGGCGTGGATCGAAATGAACAAGTCGGCGTTCATCTTGCGCGCGATGCCGTACCGATCCTGAAGCACCAGGAATTTGTCGGTATCGCGTGTCAGCGCTACACGCACGCGGCCGGTTTTCAGCAATTCGCTGCGGATCGACTTTGCGATCGCCAGCGTCACATCCTTTTCGCGCTTGCCGCCATGCGGGCTGATTGCGCCGGGGTCATGGCCGCCATGTCCTGCATCTATGACGACCAACGGCAGGCTGCCGTCCGCTGGCCCTGCAATTTTCGGTAAGCCCTTGGTCACGCTGGACTTGATCGGTGCGTTCACTTCATAACGGCGCTGCGGCGGTTCCGAACGGAACTGGACAGGAGGCAAGATTTCCGTGCGGCCACGTCCAAGCGTGCCGCTGAATTCAGACATTGCGGCATAACGCAGGTTAAGCCTTAGGCTTTTGCCATCGGCAGAAAAGGCGCCGCCGGTGACGACGGCGGGCTGATCGAGATCAAGCACAATACGCGCAGTGTCTGCATCAAATTGCCCTTGCCGCACACTGCGCACCGGGCCGCCAGCGGACGAGACCGGGCCGATGGTTGCCCCCGTTACATCAACGGCAATGCGGTCAGGGCCAGCCAATGTGAACACCGCAGCTTTGCTTACAGTGCTGTCAAACTGAACGATGATGCTGTTATCGGTCGCGGCGACGTCGCGGATCGCCCCGGCATAAGCAGGGGTCATGGTAAACGGCGCGACGGCGAGGAGGGCTGCACCAAGCATGAAGCAACTATGCTTCTTATCGGCGTTACTGGTCCAGAAATTTCTTCGCTCCATGCGAAATCCCCCGCGTCGTGATAAACGCCGGATTAAGCATGGACGGGTAAATCGCGGTATCCAGACGCGGTTAATCGCGCATTAGCTATAAAAGATTTCGCACCCTTGCCGTAATCGGGTGACAGTGCTAGCACGTCGGAATGACGGGGGTCATTCGAGACCCACCGCCATTTTGCAGTCGGATGCTGCCAGCTATTCCGGCTTTTTTAACAGGTTGACGCTGCATGAGGCATGATATTTCCACCCCCGCCGCCCGCACAGGGAACGGCGCATGGGCTGGGAATCAGGCGCGCGCGATACTCG
Organism: Sphingomonadales bacterium; assembly: GCA_031361925.1. Lineage (GTDB taxonomy): Bacteria > Pseudomonadota > Alphaproteobacteria > Sphingomonadales > Sphingomonadaceae > Sphingorhabdus_B. The sequence continues at coordinate 11,719 of JANLRW010000298.1, read as the reverse complement.
CCCGCCATGTATTTGCAGCAGACGCAATTTTTTCTTGTCCACAATCCCGCCATGTTTGCGCCGACGTTCTGCGTCCGATGCAAACCGGCATTAACAATAGGGCGAGTGTTCCCCGGATAACAACCGGAGCGACCGCTCGCTGGAGTAATATCAATGACAACGCGTATGCTAATCGACGCGCGGCACCGGGAGGAAACCCGGGTCGCTGTCGTCACAGGAAACCAGATCGAGGAGCTTGATTTCGAATCTGCTGAACACAAGCAGATCAAAGGCAATATCTATCTAGCAAAAGTCACAAGGGTCGAACCGTCGCTGCAAGCGGCGTTCATTGACTATGGCGGCAACCGCCACGGCTTTTTGGCTTTTGCCGAAATCCACCCCGATTATTATCAGATCCCGCGCGAAGACCGTGAGCGTCTGCTTGCCGAAGAGGCCGAAGCCGCTGCCGAAGAAGCCGCACTTCGCGAAAAGGAAGAAGAAGACGAGGATGAGCCTGCCGACATCATCGGCGGCTCCGAAGACACCGATGACGACGATACCGACGTCATCGAAGTCGAAAGCGACGACAGCGTAGACACCATCGACATGAGCGAAGGCGAAGAGCCTGAACTCGATGCCGCCAGTGGCGAGGACGGCGCTTCTGATGACCAGGCCGGTGACAATGGCCGCAATAACCGCCGTCGCCGCGGGCGCGGTCGTGGTGGACGCGAAGGTCAGGCAGCTAAGGCGAGCGACGAAGTCCGCGCCAAGCGCATGAACTTGCGCCGCCGTTACAAAATCCAGGACGTCATCCATCGCCGCCAAGTGCTGTTGGTGCAGGTCGTCAAGGAAGAACGCGGCAACAAGGGTGCGGCGCTGACCACTTATCTCAGCCTCGCCGGTCGTTATTGCGTTCTGATGCCGAACACCTCGCATGGCGGCGGCATCAGCCGGAAAATCCACAGCGCAGCCGACCGCAAGCGGTTGAAGTCGATCATGTCCGATCTGACATTGCCCGCGACAATGGGTTGCATCATCCGAACCGCCGGATTGGCGCGTACCAAGCCCGAGATTAAGCGCGACTTCGATTATCTCGCACGGCTATGGGACGGTATCCGCGAAAATACGCTCAAAGGTGCAGCACCGATGCTGATCCACACCGACAGCGACCTTATCAAGCGCGCGATACGCGATATTTATAACAAGGATATCGACGAGGTTTTTGTCGAGGGCGATGAGGGCTACCGGGCAGCCAAGGAATTCATGAAGCTGCTGATGCCGAGCCACGCCAAGAAGGTGCAGCATTATGCCGATCCGGTGCCGCTGTTCCAACGCTACCATGTCGAAGATCAATTGAACGCGATGTACCAACCGATCGTCCAGCTGAAATCAGGCGGGTATATCGTTATCAACCCGACCGAAGCGCTGGTTTCGATTGACATCAACTCGGGCCGTTCGACCAAAGAGCACGGCATCGAACAGACTGCATTGTCGACCAACCTTGAAGCGGCGCGCGAAATCGCACGCCAGCTGCGCTTGCGCGATATGGCCGGTCTGGTTGTGATCGACTTTATCGACATGGAAAATCATGGCAACGCCCGCAAGGTCGAGCGCGCCATGAAGGAAGCACTGAAGCATGACCGTGCGCGCATCCAGGTTGGCCGCATCTCGGGCTTTGGCCTCATGGAAATGAGTCGCCAACGTTTGCGCACCGGTGTGCTCGAAGCATCGACCCGAGAATGCCCGCACTGCGAAGGCACCGGCCTAGTCCGCACCGCATCGTCGTCCGCGCTCTCGGCGCTTCGTTTGATCGAGGAAGAATCGGCGCGCGGCAATGGCAACCAGATTGTTCTGCAAGCCAGTCAGGAAGCGACGATCTATTGCCTCAACAACAAACGCGCTGAATTGGCGGCGATTGAAGACCGCTATCATGTCCGTGTGCTGATCGTCCCCAATGGCGAGGTCGAGGGAGCCAAACTGGCGGTATCAAGTTCCGGGCCGCGCCCAGAGGCACCGGCCATGTTGGCTCCGGTCATCGACTTGGATGACGACATTGACGATATCGAAGATGAATTCGACGACATCGAAGACGTCGAAGAGGAAGAAGCACGCCCGCCGCGCCGTGAGCGCGAAGCGCGACCCGAAGGCGAGGCTGGCGAAGGCGGCGAAGGCCGTCGTCGCAAACGCCGCCGTGGTCGTCGTGGTGGCAAAGGTCGTGAACGTGAAGGCGCGCCAGAGGGTGCAGCTGAAACCGTCGAGGCCGCGAACGAAGACGGTGAAGCCGCACCAGCGGTCGACGAGACCGGTGACGCCAAGCCACGCGCACGTCGCGGACGGCGCGGTGGACGCGGCCGCAGCGATGCGGCGGAAACGCCTATCGTCGAAGAAGCGGTGGTTGTAGAAGCCCCGGCTGAAGTTCAAGCTGACGAAAAGCCAAAGCGCCGCAGCCGTGCCAAGCCCAAGGCAGAAGTCGCCGAGGCCGAACCTGCACCCGCGATTGACGAACAGCCGGCAAAAGCGAAAGCCAAACCGCGCGGCAAGGCCAAGGCTGAAACCGCCGAAGCATCCGCCGAAGCCGAAGCAGCCCCTGCCAAAGCGAAGGCACCGCGCAGAAAGGCAGCGGCAAAAGACGTTGCAGATACTGGCACCGCCACAACGTCTGCCGACGGCGAGACAAGCGACGGCGCGCCGCGCAGTGGGTGGTGGCAACGCACCTTTGGTTGAATTATTGCACCCCCTCTCCCTTTGCGGGAGGGGGGTTACTCACTTTGACACATTTTGCCGCATAACTTCTTCATTGCGTGTTCAGCTTAACTTAGCCATTCCGGCAAGATGGCTTTATTCCTGACCCGCCGTGCGCGCGCGGCTGTTGCAATTGTTCTCGCGGCGATGCTCAGCGCGCAACCGGCAATGGCACAATCGGTGCTGCGCGATGCGGAAACCGAAGCCTTTTTTGACGAGATATCAGAACCACTGATCCGCGCCGCTGGGCTCAATCCGAACAACGTCGATATCGTCCTGATTAACGACAAATCCATCAACGCATTCGTAGCTGGCGGTCAAATTGTCTACATTCACAGCGGCCTGATTGACGCTGCGGTCAGCGCCAACGAGGTGCAAGGCGTTATTGCGCACGAGCTTGGCCATATCGAGGGCGGGCATGTTATCCGGTTTAGCGAGGGCGTAGCCGCCGCCAGCGGTTTAAGCATCGCCACGCTGATTTTGGCTGCCGCCGCAATCGCCGCAGGCGCTGGAGAGGCGGGCATGGGTATATTGGCGGCAGGACAGCAAGCGGCAATGGGCAAGTTTCTGGCCTTCAGCCGTGCTCAGGAGGGCACCGCCGATGCATCGGGCGCACGTTACCTGTCTGCTGCGGGAATTACCGGCAAGGGCTCAATCGGCTTCTTCAAGAAATTGCAAAATTTTGAATTCCGTTTGGGTATCCCGCAGGAAGACAGTTACGGTCGCACCCATCCGCTGTCCGGCGAACGTATTTCGGTGCTCGAAGATACCTATAAGGTTGACCCGGCTTGGAACGCCGCGCTCAATCCGAAATGGGAGGGCGATTTCAAACGGGTGAAAGCGAAGCTTTTGGGCTATCTTGCCGACCCGAATGCGACGTTGCGCGATTATCCCGAAAGCGACAAGAGCGTCGCGGGACGATATGCGCGCGCTTATGCTTGGCACAAGGCTGCTTATCCGCAAAAGGCGCTGGCTGAGGCAGAAGCGTTGGTGAAAACAGCGCCCAATGACCCGTATTTCCTTGAACTGCATGGGCAAATATTGCTGGAATCAGGGCGACCTGCCGACGCCGTGGTGCCGTTGCGCAAGGCAGTCCAGCTGACCGGCAACCAACCATTGATCGCAGCGATCTTCGGTCACGCGCTGATCGCGACCGAGGATAAAGCCAATCTCGACGAAGCAGCACAGGTGCTGCGCGCATCGGTGACCAAGGATAACGAAAATCCGTTTGCTTGGTATCAGCTCGGTGTTGTTTACGACCAGCAAGGCGACGAACCACGTGCCGCGCTGGCCAGCGCAGAACGCTACCTGATGGAGGGTAAACCAGAGTTCGCGTTGCCCAATGCGCAAACCGCGATGGCCGGGCTTCGCGAATTTTCGCCTGATTGGATACGGGCGCAAGATATCAACCTCGTTGCCGAAGCGCGGTTGGCTGCTCTGAGCAAAAAGCGGCGCTGAATTTGGGGCTGGCACGACCAATATAGTGCGGCTAGTTGCAAGCCATGACTGAGACAAACTCGCGCCGCCATCTCCCCTTATTTGCGGTCGCAATCGGGGCTATCCTGCTCCTGGCTGTTGGCGGATATCTATTCTGGCGAACCAACAACTACGCAGGAGCTCAACCTGTCGGCGATCAGGCTGAAATCGCGTCGGTTCAGGCCGATAAGGCGTTGTCAGTTGCGGGCATGAGCGACGATGACCGCAAGGCCACCGAAGCCGTCGTCCGCGCCTATATCCTCGAACATCCCGAAATTATCACCGAGGCTGTTGAAATTCTGCAAAAACGCCAGGTGGCAGAACGCCTAAAGGCGAGTGGCGATGCGGTCAGCAAAGCGTTTTACGGCGCGGTGGCGGGTAATCCCGGCGGCGATATCACCGTCGTCGAGTTTACCGACTATAATTGCGGATTTTGCCGTTCGAGTGTTGCCGATGTTGAGAAGCTGTTGGCGGGCGATAAAGGCATCCGGCTGGTCTACCGTGAAGTTCCGATACTATCGGCATCCAGCCGCGACGCCGCATTATGGGCACTGGCAGCGGCAAAGCAGGGTAAACATGCGGCATTCCATAGCGCAATGTTTTCAGGTGGCCGTCCCGATGCAACGACGATCAAGGCCGCAGCGACGCGTGCCGGTCTCGACATGGCTGCGGCGAAAACATTTGCCGCATCGCGCGAAGCAAGCGCCGAGGTGGACGGCAATCTGGCGATCATGCAACAGGTCGGATTTAGCGGCACCCCGACCTTCATCATCGGTGACCAGCTATTCGAAGGTGCGCAGGGATATGATGCGTTGAAAGCGGCGGTTGCAAAAGCACGAAAGCGGGGCTGATATTTGACGTTAACGGTCGCCGACGCCTAGCCCTTCTTCTTTTGCGCAATCACATACCATTCGACTGAACCCTTGCGGCTCGCAGGCGGTTTGGCATGTTTGACGGTCGTGAAATTCGCCTTCAAGATCGCCAGCAACGCCGGATCGGTGCCGCCTGCAAAAACCTTGGCAACAAAATCGCCGCCGGGCTTTAGCACTTCGACGGCAAAATCGACCGCAGCCTCGACAAGCCCCATCGTCCGCAAATGGTCGGTCTTTTGGTGCCCGACAGTGTTGGCCGCCATGTCAGATAATATCAGGTCAGGCGCGCCGCCCAACGCTTCGATTAGCGCACTGGGGGCGCTGTCCGCCATGAAATCCATCTCGAACAACGTGACGCCCTCAATCGGCTCGACCGGCAGCAAGTCAATTCCTACTATGGTCGCCTTTGACACTTGCCGGCGAACCACCTGCGCCCAACCACCGGGAGCTACACCGAGATCGAGCACCGCGCGTTTGCCCGCCAATATGTGGAATTTCTCGTCAAGCTCGACGAGCTTGTACGCGGCGCGGCTGCGATAGCCATCGGCGTGCGCGCGTTTGACATAGGGGTCATTTAACTGCCGCTCAAGCCAACGCGTCGATTGCGCGGTCCGCCGCTTCGCGGTCTTGACCTTTTGTTTGCCGGCCAGTGTTCGGCCGGAATCTTTGCCACCAAAAAGACTCGGGGTTTTAGCCATGTCGTTTACGCCGCTTTGAATCGCTGGCCATCAGCGCGCGGAGGATACCTTCACGGATGCCGCGGTCAGCAACGCCGAGGCGCTCACCCGGCCAGATATCGAGTATCGCCTCCAATATCGCGCAACCTGCGACCACCAAATCGGCACGGTCATGGCCGATCGTCGGAAACTCGGCCCGCCCTTGAAGCGACCGGCTGGCAAGTTCTTGGCTAATTTCTCGCATCGCGGCAGTCGGCAGATGCAAGCCATCGACGGCGCGGCGATCATAGCTGGGCAGCTTCAGATAGACGCTGGCAAGCGTCGTGACGGTACCCGACGTACCGAGCAAGCGGTGGTCGCCGCCGTCAGCTGGCAACCGTGCGGCAAATTCGGCAAAGCTTGCTGACACCTTCGCACGCATGGCGGCATAGGTTGCCATTCGCGCGTCTACATCGCCGTCCTCATGCCGCTCGCTTTCTGTCAACGAAACAACGCCCCAAGGCACGCTGACCCAGTCGATGATATGCGGCACGATGCCATCGGTGGATACCAGCACCAGTTCGGTCGATCCGCCGCCGATGTCAAAAATCAGCGCTGGCCCTTTGCCGGCTTCGAGCAGCGCGTGACAGCCCATCACCGCCAACCGCGCCTCTTCTTTGGGGCTAATAATGTCGAGCATGATTCCGGTCTCAAGCCGCACCCGCTCAATAAACTGTGCGCCGTTGACCGCTTGGCGGCATGCCTCGGTCGCAACCGAGCGCGCCAGCACGACATTGCGCTTTTTCAGTTTGTCAGCGCACACCGCCAAAGCTTCAACCGCGCGGTCCATCGCTTCGTCGCTCATCCGTCCGGTCGTGGTCATCCCTTCACCTAGGCGAACGACACGCGAGAACGCATCAACCACCGTAAAGCCGTCACCGCCAGCTTTAGCAATCAGCAAGCGGCAGTTATTCGTGCCCAAATCGAGCGCTGCATATGCTGTGCGGTCAAACCAGTTACGGCGGATTTCGGGTTGGTCGGCGGGCGGCGGAATTTCGGCACGCGCAGCACCGTCTGCCGAAGTGCGCTGCTCGGTTGCAGCGCCAGATGCCGCATTTTTGCGACGGGACGGGCTTTTGCCCTTTCGCCCCCGTCTCTTGTGCGGCAATGGTGCGAATGGGTCGCCCATGGCCGTAACTCGCTTTTTATGTTCTATCCGGATCGGATGTGCCGCCGGTACCTGACGTCGGACCTACGCCGAAGCGGTTAAAATTTCAAGATTATTACGAGCGAGCCTCCTGCGCGCCCAAACAGCCGCTTGACCATCCCCCGCCCCAGCCATATACGCGCGCCTCTGTTCCCCGGTCGTCTAACGGTAAGACTACGGACTCTGACTCCGTCTATTGAGGTTCGAATCCTTACCGGGGAACCATAATTCAGTTTATGTGCTTGATATTATGAGGATTGCTCACACCGACCTCCATTCGTGCCCACATTTTGTTTATAAACAAACGGAATTTACGTCGTCGATGCCACGGCAAAATCTATCTTTTAGAAAATAGTTCGGCCTATGCCGACAAGCAGCGTGTTGAGCGACTGGTGGGCTCCGCATTCTGGACATAGCGTCAGCCCTGACGGCATTCCAACAATCAAGAAACACGCGTCGGAGCAACAACCGTGATTCAGCGCATCCAGCCCGCAAGCAATGAACGGATCATAGACGATTCCAACCGGAATGAGGCGTATGCCGAAATGTGGTGCTGCCAGACCCAGCGATGACAGCCGTCATTTACAAACCCGCCGTTTCAACGCTAGTGCCAGTTTAAACGAGGGGGACGGAGAAATGGAAGCAAACATCGTTGCATCGCAGGCCGATAACGGACCAAATGAACTCAGCCGGTCGTTGAAATCGCGGCATGTGTCGATGATTACCTTTGGCGGGATTATCGGCGCAGGACTGTTCGTCGGTTCATCCACTGCCATTGGCAATATCGGCCCTGCCGCAGTGCTCAGCTATGCGCTCGCCGGATTTCTGGTGCTGTTGGTGATGCGGATGATCGCTGAAATGTCGATGGCGATACCCGGCGTTCAGACCTTTCCCGACTTCGCCCGGCAAGGGGTCGGCGAATGGGCCGGTTATATGGTCGGATGGCTTTACTGGTATTTCTGGGTGGTGGTGATCGCAATTGAAGCGATTGCCGGGGCCAAAATCATCAACGGCTGGTATCCGGTATTGGAAATCTGGCAGATCGGCGTGGTTTTGATGGCTGTATTGACGGCGGTAAACCTGATGTCAGCCAAATCTTACGGTGAGTTTGAATTCTGGTTCGCCTCGACAAAGGTGATCGCCATTATCGTATTCATTCTTGTCGCGGGTGCTTATGCGACCGGTGTGACTTCACCTGCTGGTCCGACCTTTTCCAACCTGACGGCGCATGGCGGCTTTGCGCCAGCCGGGATCGCCGCGATATTTGCAGGCGTTGCGACGACGATATTCTCGCTGTGCGGTGCCGAAATCGCGACGCTGGCGGCGGCAGAATCCGAAGAAGGATCGAAAACGATCGCGCGCATGACGCTTTCGGTGTCGGCGCGCATCCTGATCTTCTTCGTGTTGTCGATTTTGCTCATTGTTTCAGTGGTGCCTTGGAACGAAATCGAAGCGGGGACGTCGCCCTTCGCTCATGCGCTCCGCCAAATGGGCTATCCCGGCGCTGACCTCATCATGGAGGCAGTTATATTGGTCGCGGTTTTGTCTTGCCTCAACTCCGGAATCTACATCACTTCGCGCGCGATGTTCGGGTTGGCGCGCAACGGCGATGCGCCGCAATCCTGCGTTCGGCTCAGCAAATCGAAAGTCCCTGCCCGCGCCATCCTGATCGCCAGCCTTTTCAGCTATTTTGCACTGGCGGCTTCGATTTTCTCGCCTGACAGGGTATTCAATTTCCTCGTCACCTCATCGGGCGCAATCATGCTGTTCATTTATATGCTGGTCGCCTTTGCGCAGCTCCGGCTGCGCGCGAAATTCGAAGCCGAAGCGCCCGAACGATTGCAGGTCAAAATGTGGCTTTACCCCTATGGGACATGGTTCGCGATTGTCGGTATGGGCGGGGTGCTTGTGATGATGGGATTGTCGCCGACGAGCTCTAGGGAATTGTGGGCCAGCGTGATTGTTACGGTGGCATTTCTGATTGGCTATCTGGCGAAGGGGAAATTTGCGAAGGCCTAATCGGTCGCGCAAAATTTTCCGGTCACAACAAACTTTTCAATCGAGTAGTATGGGGCCCATATTGCATAAGCGTTTGACGCCAGTTGCCGGAGCGAAATGATGAAGTTGGAAAATGACCCATTGGCTGCGTTCTGGATGCCGTTCACTGCGAACCGGGCGTTCAAAACCATACCGCGCCAGCTCAAATCTGCCAAGGACATGCATTATACAGCCGACGACGGGAGGCAAATCCTTGACGGCACGGCGGGTCTGTGGGCGGTCAATGCAGGTCATTGCCGGGCGCCGATTGTCGAGGCGATCCAAAAATGTGCCGCCGAGTTGGATTATGCTCCGCCATTTCAGCTTGGTCATCCGCTCGCTTTCGAGTTCGCCTCGCGCATCGCCGCGATCATGCCCGAGGGGGTGGACCGGATTTTCTTCACCAATTCGGGGTCTGAATCGGTCGATACCGCGCTCAAAATTGCCTTGGCTTACCAGCGTGCGATCGGGCAAGGTACACGAACCCGGCTGATCGGGCGCGAACGCGGCTATAACGGCGTTGGCTTCGGCGGAATTTCGGTCGGCGGCATCGTCAACAACCGCCGCCAGTTCGGCACGCTGCTGACCGGCGTCGATCATCTGCCGCACACCCATAACATGGAGCATAACGCCTTCACTAAGGGGCGACCTCAATGGGGCGGGCATCTTGCGGACAATCTGGAGGCGATTGTCGCGCTGCACGGTGCCGAGACGATTGCCGCGGTGATCGTTGAGCCGATGGCAGGCTCCACTGGCGTGCTGGTGCCGCCAATTGGCTATCTCGAAAAGCTGCGGGCAATTACCCAGAAGCACGGCATCGTCCTGATCTTCGATGAAGTCATCACCGCATTTGGCCGCGTCGGCGGAGCGACCGCGTCGGGCACATTGGGCGTCACGCCGGACATCATCACCATGGCGAAGGGGCTGACCAACGCCGCAGTTCCGATGGGCGCGGTCGCCGTCGGTCGTCATATCCATGATGGTGTCGTCGAGGGCGGGCCGGATGGCATCGAGCTGTTCCATGGCTACACCTATTCGGGTCACCCGCTTGCGGCCGCCGCCGGTTTGGCGACGCTTGATCTCTACAGGTCAGAAGGCATCTTCGAAAATGCCGCTTCGCTGCACGGATACTGGCAGGAGGCGGTCCACAGTCTTAAGGGCAAGCGCCATATAATCGACATCCGCAATATGGGGATTGTTGCGGCAATCGAGCTGGAACCCCATGCAAGCGGCATCGGTAAACGCGGTATGCAGTTGTTCCACAAATGCTTCGACAACGGCCTGCTCGTCCGTGCCACTGGCGATATCATTGCATTGTCACCGCCATTGATATTGGAAAAAGCGCATATCGACGAAATGATCGGGCGGATCGGGGAGTTGGTGGAGACGGTCGACTAAAGCGTCAGGACGATTTTGCCGACATGCTGTTTGGTTAGAAATGCTTCTTGGGCGGCGACAATGTCCGCGAGCGGAAAGGTTTTGCCGACCAGTGGTTTGATTTCTCCGCGTTCGATATAGCCAATGAGGTGTCCGAAAACCTCTGGTTCTAACACCGTGCATCCGATGAGACGTAAGTCTTTCAAATAAAGCGTTCGCAGATCCAAATCGACGATGGGGCCGGAGATGGCACCCGATACGCCATATCTGCCGCCGCGTTTTAAGACGCCGAGTATCGACCCGAATTGTGCGCCGCCGACCACATCAACCGCCGCGTCAAAATACGCCTCGCCAAAAAGCGCTTTTAGATCGGCATCGCGCGGAACGACTTGCGATGCCCCCAATGCTATGACCGCTGCGGCTTTGTCATTGGCGGCCATCGCGACGATTTCTGCGCCGCGCCGTTTGGCGAGCTGAACAGCGGCGGAGCCGACGCCGCCCGACGCGCCGGTAACCAGCACGCGCTCACCCGCTGTTAGTCCAATCCGCGTCAATATATTCTCGGCGGTGGCGTAGGCACAGGGGAAACTCGCGAGTTCAGCGTCGGATAATGTGGAAACGATGCTATAGGCGCTGGCTGCTGGCACGCAGGCATAATCGGCAAAAGCGCCATCCACTTCGGAACCAAAATATAATATATCAAACTGACTAGCCCCGTGCAGCACCGGCTCGACCAGCACGCGTTCGCCGATCCGCGCTTGGTCAACACCCTGGCCGACCGCGACAATATGCCCGCATCCATCCGCGCCTTGGATGCGCGGGAACTGGAACGCCGCGCCCGACCAGCCATCGTCGTCTGCGGCCTCGATTCCGGTTGCCGCGCCAGCGTCCGTCGCTGCCGCCACAGCCTTTGAATACCAGCCGATGCGCGTATTGATGTCGGTGTTGTTCACCCCCGCCGCAGCGACGCGGATCAAAACATCGCTTGGTCCCGGCACAGGGACCGGCACATCATTCCGCAGTTCCAGCTTGTCATACCCGCCATTGCCGGTCAGCAGAACCGCGCGCATATTGGCAGGAATAGTCACCTGGCCCGCTCAAGCCCGAACTGGTTGAGATACCATTGCTGGAATTTGACGACGCTGCCCTCCTGATCAGAATAGCGACCTGGGCGGTAGCGGCTGGACATGATACCGGCCTGATTATTCTCGGTGATGACTTTGTCCTGCGTCGTCGTCGCGTGATAACCCCAGATCATCTTTTCGATATCGACCTCAGTCTCGCTGGCCCGGCCATCTACCAGCCAGATCATCTCGACGTCGGTTTCACGCGCACCGCGCGGAGTAAATTGGAACAGGATGACGAAATGATCA
>JANLRW010000289.1:0-4391 GCA_031361925.1 Sphingomonadales bacterium | reverse complement strand
TTCCGGGGCCACTCGATATTATCGGCGAAAACGGGCGCGGCACCTTTGATCAGCTAACGCAGCCCGTTGGAGCGGTCGACGAGTCATTGGCGGTTGCCATATCACGCGCGCTAACGTGCGACCGTCAGGCCAGCAGCGTTTTTGGCGCAAGCTTCACGTGGGATAACGCCGCCGACCAATTTATCGACGCACTCAGTTGTGCCCGCGATGCCATGTTGAAGGCAGCGTGAGCCTATCCTCGTTGTTGTCAATGAGGATAGGCGTTGCCTTTACACTTCGGTGTCTTCTTCCTCGAACGTAATAGCAACATCGGCATTGGCCGACAACCGGACCGTGCCGTTTTCGACGCCGGCAACAAGTCCACCGGAAATATAATGGTGATGCCCCTCATGCGATCCCTGACCTGAATCTTTCTTGGTCAGCTTAATTCTGTTGCCTTCGACTTTGTCAACGGTGCCGACATGGACGCCATCGGCGCCGATAACTTCGGCATGTTCTTTGATTTGCGATAAATCTGCCATGTTTCTTCTCCTTGGGGGTTGGGAGAATAGCTAACGCTCCAACCGCAATGACGTTCCCACCTGGTTTGGTTGGTCTTCCGCAGCGCCGGGAACAGCTTGCTATTGACAATTTGTTCTTTTTATGTTCTTATGCCAAAAGGCTGAATTGTTCTGCAATCAGCTTTGTTCGTCCGCTGAAGACATAGGAGAAAACATCGATTTCGCGTCAAAACTGTCAAAAGTCGGAACGGCTTGTCCGCTAATATTTTGCACTTAAGTATTTGAAAATGTTGTTAACCGCGTTTGCGAGCCTGCCGATAAGTGCCGAGCAGCCGCACCGAATTGCAGTGAAAACGCAGTTCATCGAGTGCGCGATCGACTGCTACATCGCCTGGCGCGCCTTCGATATCGGCGAAGAATTCGGTCGCGACAAAGCTTGCGCCGTTTTGATAGCTTTCCAGCTTGGTCATGTTGACGTGGTTGGTCGCAAATCCTCCCATCGCTTTATAGAGCGCGGCAGGGATGTTCTTCACCTGAAAGATGAATGTGGTCATCAATATGCCATCAATCGTCGCCCAGTCTGCAGCCTCGCGCGACAGCACGACAAAGCGGGTCATGTTGCTGGCGTCGTCCTGAATGGCATCGTTGACTGCAACAAGGCCGTACATCTCCGCTGCAATCGGCGGGGCGATCGCGGCGGCGCTGGGGTCATCACTGCCCGCGACAAAGGCGGCCGCCGCTGCGGTGTCGGCGTATGCTACGGGAATGATATTGTGCGCGCGCAAATAATGGCGACATTGGCCAAGCGCTTGCGGATGGCTCATTGCGGTCGTGAGTTTGACGTCCGCAGACTTGGCCATCAGGCAGTGGCGGATCGGCATGAAATGTTCAGCAATGATGCTCAGGCCCGATTCGGGCAGCAGAAAATGGATGTCGGCAACACGGCCGTGCAGCGAGTTTTCAATGGGGATGATCGCGCGGGCGGCAGTCCCTTCCTTCACTGCGTCGATGGCATCTTCGAACGAGAAACAGGGCAGGGGCAGGGCACTGGGATCGAATTCCAGCGCGGCCAAATGCGAGTTCGCGCCCGGCGCACCTTGAAACGCGACGGCGCGCGCCGGGGCGGTTGCAGCGGCGGCAACCATATCGTTGACTTTTGCAAGTGCGCGGGCGGGATAGCTGTCCATAAGGCTTTGAGCGTTAGGTGAGCAAAACAATGGGGGCAAGACCGGATTTCGGCACTTGCACGGCTCCGTAAGCCCGATTAGAGGGGCAAAAGATTCATCAGGGCTACCTATTTTGGTGCCCGGCGTATTTTCAGGGCTGATTTTTCATGGATGATCGTAACAACACCATTGCTGGCTGGGTTTTGGGCGGCGGCATTGTCGCTCTGGGGTTGAGCATTGCGTCGGGCATGTATTTTAACGCCGAAGCGCCTGAAGCAGGAAAGCAAGGCTACGCGATCCAAGGCGTCGAATCGAGCGACGGTCCCCCGGCCGAGGCCGGCCCGCCAATGGAAGTCTTGATGGCCGGTGCCGACATCAGCAAAGGCGAGACGATTTTCAAGAAATGTGTTGCCTGTCACACTATCGCAGCGGGCGGTGCCGACGGTATCGGTCCCAATCTACACGGCGTTGTTGGTCGCCCCATCGCCAGCGGTGCCCATGCATATTCGGACGCCTTAAAGGGCGTAGGCGGCACATGGTCGTTCGAGGCGCTCAACAGCTGGCTGTCAAACCCGAAGAAATTTGCGCCCGGCAACAAAATGACGTTCGCTGGTCTTGGCAATCCTGAAGACCGCGCCGCAGTGTTGGTTTATCTCAATTCGCAGGGATCGAACTTGCCGATGCCCGTCGTGAAGGCTGATGCAACAGCACCTGCCGATGCCGCGACACCAGTCGCACCAGCAGCGGGCGAGGCAGCGGTGCCTGCTGCGGCAGAAGCACCAGCTGCTGCTCCGGCGAAGTAAGGGCCGCCGTCAGGCTATATTGTAGAAGGCGCGGATTGCGTCCCACGCTTGTTCGGCGGTTTCGACGAATTGGAATAATTCCAAGTCGGGAGGACTAATGACGCCCTCGAGCATAAGCTCTTCAAAATTGACGACACGGTTCCAGAATTCTTCGCCGAACAGCAGTATCGGCATTTTTTTGACTTTGCCGGTTTGCACCAGCGTCAGCAATTCAAAGAACTCGTCGAATGTGCCAAATCCGCCTGGAAACACGGCCAACGCACGCGCCCGCAGCAGAAAGTGCATTTTTCGAAGCGCGAAATAATGGAACTGGAAGCTAAGATCGGGCGTCACATAGATATTAGGTGCCTGTTCATGCGGAAGCACGATGTTGAGGCCTATTGATTCAGCACCGACATCATGCGCGCCGCGATTGGCCGCTTCCATAATCGAAGGGCCACCGCCGGAACATACCACAAAGTGGCGTTGCCCTTCATCATCGGTAATCGCCGAGGTGCTGGCGAGTTGTGCAAGCTTGCGAGCCTCATCATAGAAGCGTGATTTATCCTTCATCCGCTCCGCGATCACCTTGCTGCGTTCGTCTGTCGCTAATGCGACAAGTGCATCGGCGCTGTCGGGTTCGGGGATTCTGGCCGATCCGTAGATCACCAAAGTTGACGCAATTTTGGCCTCTTCGAGCAGCATTTCGGTTTTCAGTAGTTCAAGCTGAAACCGCACAGGGCGCAATTCTTCACGCAGTAAAAATTCGGTATCTTGAAACGCCAAGCGGTAGGAAGTGCTCTGTGTTTGCGGGGTTACCAGCTGCTTTTCGGCAAAGCGGGCCTCTTGTTTTGCCTTATAAAAGCGGCGGTCGGATACGTCTTTGTGTGTCATCAGGTTCTGATAGCGAATTGCCCCTTACCTGCAATAGGCTGAACCGTCTTTCATGGATTGCGCCATGTCGAAATGGAAATGATTAGCATGTGCGCCGTTGTAATCAGGGCCGAGTACTGTGCCGAAACGCTTGCAGGCCGATTGGTGAAGACGGCGCAGGAATATCTGTTCGGACTTATCGCCGCGCCATCCACCAAGCACCGATACGCGGCGGCCATCTTTAAGCACAAATGCCGAGATATCGACCGCGTTGCCGAACGCATGTTGAGACAGTTTGCCCGAACGCCCACCGTTCACGTTACGGCAGCTATACGTGCCCAGCGTTTCGATCCGCACGACCTCTGAGCCGAGATACTGCCGTGCCGCCGGCAGCACGGCATTGCGCGCCCAAGCGGCAAAATTGGACGCCAGCGGGCAGGTCATCGCACCAAGGTTGGTCGTGGGTATGCCGAAGTCCATCAATTTGATTGTGTCAATTGTCCGGCAACCACCGCCAAAACTCTGGTTGGGCATCGCCGAAAACTTGACCGATTTCGATTTGAGGTCGGATAAACAGATACGCGCATTTGCGGTCTGGAATGTCACATTGGATGGGCGGACGACTTCGTTGCTTTCGCGGCCATTGCAAGCGGCAAGCGCCAGTAAGGCGGCAGTGGAAATGACGAGTTTTGTGGCGCGTAAAACCATCATTGCTGTTTAGCGATTCGTGGTTAACAGGCCGTCAATATTTTGATGCTTTGAACCGCCCTGGCTTGATAAGGAAACCGGCGGGCGCATAAATTGTTTGACATGCTTTGTTACAATATCGGGATTGCCTGAATATAAACACGACCTTATCAGCAAGGCGTGTTGCGAATCATTCTTAACAGCCGATATCTGTTCTGGGCGCTGCTGGCAATTCCAGCTGCTTTCATGCTGCGCGGCTATCAAAGCGGTCAGGTCATCGCGATGGATATGCTGCATCCGACCGGCGAATGGTCGGCGCGGCTGATGATCGTTGCGATGATGCTCAGTCCGCTGGTGTCCCTACTTGGACAGAGGCGTTGGCT
>JANLRW010000275.1:0-3224 GCA_031361925.1 Sphingomonadales bacterium | reverse complement strand
TTGCCTATATGGCTTGGAGGCGATGGAATTTCTGCGCATCGAAAAGGGCCATCTGGTGGTCGGCGGTGAAATTGATGGACGGATGACCCCGCACGATCTGGCGCTCGATAAAATGCGCAACCACCGCCGCCTCGCACGCGGCCCAGACCAGTGCGGCATGGCCCGCCTCGACATAAATTTCAAAGGCGCGTTCGCCGCTGTAGCTGGCGGCCAGCACGAACACCGCTACCCCCGCAATATGAGCAGATATGGTCGACATGTGGCGCGGCGCATCCTCGCCAATCAGCGTGCCGAGCACCGCCTTTGCTTGCGGCCCCGCAACGGCAATCCCGACATAATGCTCCTGCACATTAACCGCTGATACGCACATCTGCGGGCAGAGATACTGGCGAACGTAGGAGATATGCGTCGCCATCCGGTCTGCGCCTCCGGTCGAACTGGTGAGCAGACACCGGTTTTCCTCCAGTCGCCAGACGGTCCCATCGTCGAATACAAACCCGTCTTCGCGCAGCATGAATGTGTAGCGCCCGCGCCCGACCGCCAGTTTGCTGACCGTAGTGGCGCAGATGATGTCAAGGAACGCGGCAGCGTCAGGCCCGTTGATTTCGAACTTGGCAAGGGTTGAGACGTCGGTCATCCCGACATTGGTCCGGACAGCTTTCGCTTCGCGCCGCGCGGCTTGCGCAAGCTTTTCTCCATTTACTGGATAGGCCCGGGGACGGAACCAATATCCCAGCGGCTGCCAGATCGGGTTCTTTGCCGCATGGACATTATGTAGCGCCATTCGGCGGACATGCGCGCCGCCATCCTTCGCGCCAGCGCCTGCTAGCAAGCCCATGGTGACCGGCGTGTAAGGCGGACGAAAAGTCGTCAGGCCGGCCTTGGGAATTGCCACGCCCTGCTTTTCAGCGAGGCGGCCAAGCGCCGCCATGTTGCTCAGCTTGCCCTGATCGGTTGCCATGCCCAGCGTGGTGTAGCGTTTTAAATGCTCGACCGAACGATAGCCTTCGACCCATGCCAGATCGACATCGGCCAAGGTTACGTCGTTCTGGAAATCGATAAAGCTCTTCTTCGGGTTTGCGGCGGGGGTGATAGTGAATACAGGTTCGGGATTGGCTGCGCCGCCGATGGTTGTGACGTTCTGCCGACTGGCGGCGGGGACAAAGGCCTGCGCCGCATCGTTCCAGTCGAGCGTTCCGCCCGCTTGCATGTGGAGGTGCACAACCGGCGTGAAACCGCCAGAAACAGCGAGCAAATCGGCCTTCCAGCTTTGTGTGGTGTCGCCTATCTGTGCACTCACATTTTTCAGGCAATGGCGTGCGCCACTGGTGGAAAGTGGGACGGCATTGTTATGGACGGCAAAGCCGCTATCGCTGCCAGCTGGTGCCGGGCGCGCATCGAGGATCGCGACAATCTCTGCGCCCGCTGCCTTCAGGGCTTTGGCTGTCTTATAGGCATCATCATTGTTGGTCGCGATGACGACGCGCTTGCCCGGCACTACGCCAAAGCGCCGGACATAGGTGCGCACCGCCTGCGAGAGCATCACACCCGGACGGTCATTATGCGCGAAAGCCATTGGCCGTTCGATGCTGCCAGTGGCAAGGATGACTTCGCTCGCGCGGACGTGCCAGAGCCGCTGAGCAAGGCCACCGGCGGGCACTTGCCCCGGCTCGGCAACCCGCTGCGTGAGGGTGACCAAGTCATGCTCCCAATATCCCGACGCTGTCGTGCGGGTGAGGATGCGGCCACCAGCGGCACGGATACGGGCGGCGGTCGCGTCGATCCATGCGCCATCTTGTTGTTGCGGGTCACGGATAAGCGAGGGGCCGAGAATGTTGTCCTGCTCGACAAGAATGATACGTTTACCGGCTTCGGCAGCTTCTAGGGCGGCGGAAAGCCCGGCTGGCCCGGCCCCAACCACAAGCACATCGCAAAATGCAGTGCGCTGGCTAAACCGGTCCGGGTCTGCCTGTGCCGGTGCATCCCCAAGGCCCGCCGCCTTGCGGATGAAATACTCGTAAAACATCCAGCGTCTGGCCGAGCCGAAAAAGGTTTTGTAGTAAAAGCCTGCTGAGAAAATGGGCGCAGCGAGACCCAGCACAGCGCCGAGATCGAACGACAGATTGGGCCAGCGGTTCTGGCTTTTCGCTATCAGCCCCTCATAAACAAACACATCGGTTGCCCGCGTGTTGGGCTCGGTGCGACCACCTTCGCCAACGTTGAGAAGCGCGTTGGGTTCCTCAACCCCCGCCGTCATGATCCCGCGTGGCCGGTGATATTTGAAGCTTCGTCCGACAAGGCCGACGCCGTTGCGTAATAATGCGGCGGCAAGTGTGTCGCCGTCCTGTGCCTGATAGGCTTTGCCGTCTAACGTGAAATTGATCACGGTAACGCCTCTGGACCGACCGAGCGAACATTGCTGATTTCGTTGGTGACGCGGTGGCGGGTGATCACCATCCAAGCGCGGCAGCCATAAGTATGCCGCCAGATTTCTTCATCGACCCCGCGCGGATTGGCGCGCGTGAAAAGCGTCCTCATCGCTTCAACGGGTGCTGCATCCAATGGCACAACCGAATCGACCGTCCGTTCATAGATGAACTCGGTCTGCGCGCGCGGGCCGCAATGGGGGCAGGTGATCTGCATCATCAGCGGCTATTCGGCATCGGGCCGGTCCCTGTTTCGTCAATTGTCGCGCCGCGCTCGAACCGGTCAAGCGCAAATGGCGCGTTGAGTGCGTGGGGCGTGCCGGTCGCCAGCGTATGCGCATAGGTCCAGCCCGAAGCAGGCGTCGCCTTGAACCCGCCATAGCACCAGCCGCCGTTGAGGAAGAGATTCTTCACCGGCGTCTCGCCAATGATTGGCGAGCCGTCGAAACTCATATCGGTCACGCCCGACCATGTCCGCACCATCCGCAAACGGGAAAGCGCTGGGACGAGCGCCAGTCCCTGAGCCACCGCGCCCTCCATAACAACCGGGTTGCCGCGCTGCGCGTAGCTTGGCCAATTGTCCGGGTCGCCGCCGAAGACGATACCGCCTTTGTCAGATTGGCTGATGTAGCAGTGCAAAGATTGCGACATGATCACGCTATTGATCATCGGCTTGACGCCTTCGGTTACCATCGCTTGCAAAGTCTGCGATTCAATCGGCAGTTTAAGCCCCGCCAACCCCGCGACATGGCCGCTGTTACCGGCAACACAAATGCCGGTGCGGCCAGCGCCAATTTT
>JANLRW010000257.1:0-6155 GCA_031361925.1 Sphingomonadales bacterium | reverse complement strand
GCAGTATCGACCGCTGTATAGACCTGGGTGGATGACAGGCCGGCGTGGCCGAGCAATTCCTGCAGGCTCCGCAAATCTGCACCACCGGCCAACAAATGCGTGGCGAAGCTGTGGCGAAGAGCGTGGGGTGTGGTGCGGTCGGATAAACCCAGTCGTCCGCGAGCGCCTTGGACGGCTCGGCGAATGAGGGCAGGGGATAATGATCCGCCGCGTGACCCTTTGAACAATGACTGTTCATTCGATTGGGGGTAAGGACAAAGCGCGATGTAATCATCGATTGCTGATTTAACCTGCTCTAATAAAGGTACTATACGCATTTTATTCCGTTTACCGGTAACACGTAATGTAGAGCCCAGCGGCAAAATCGCCCCGGTCAGTCCTGTCGCCTCGCTAATGCGTAGTCCGCAACCGTAGAGTAAGAGCAGCACTGCCCAGTCGCGTGCGCCAATCCAGCCTTCGCGCGCGCCAGTTGCCGCGTCTTCGGCAAGGGCGATGACATCGTCTGGGCTAACGGGGCGGGGCAGGCTGCGCGGAACGCGCGGACCTTTTAGGACGGGTAGCGTGACGTCATCGCCCACAGCGAAGCGCAGGAAATGACGGATCGCCGATAATTCGCGTGCGGTTGACCGGTTAGTGAGGCCGTCTCCGCGACGATCAGCCAAAAAGGATCGCAGGTCCGCTGCGCTGATCTTGGAAAGCGACGCCCGGTCAACAACGTTGCCCCAATGCTGGCTCAGAAAACCGTTCAGTCGCTCCGCCGTTGCAACATAGGCGCGGACGCTGTGTACCGACATCCGGCGGTTGTCGGTCAGATATGCGCAATATTCGGCAATTATGGCGGCCATGACAACATGCTAACAGGCGGTGCCTTACGGCTCAACCTTGACGATTTCGGGCAGGATCGCGTCAAGCAACGGCATTCCTTGCGGCGTGACGGTGAGATGGGTCCCACGCTGTCGGACAAGGCCGAGCTTCTCGATTCCCGCAACGGCTGGGGCATCAACCAATTTATCCGCTGCGATGCCGGTGCGAAATGCGATATCAGTCAGATCAATACCTTCGGCCAATCGCAGCCCCATCAGGAGCGCTTCCATCGCTCTGGTTTCCGGGTCTAAAGGCGCTTCGGTAACAATTCCGTGCCTATTGCGCACCACGCCCGACAAAAAATTCTCAGGTTTTTTATGACGTTGTGTCGCATTCTTAAGTCTGCGGCCATGTGCGCCAGGGCCGATGCCAACATAATCTCCGTACCGCCAATAAGTCAGATTATGTCGGCTTTGCTGCCCTATCCGCGCATGGTTGCTGATCTCGTAAGACGGCAATCCAGCCGCCGACGTCATTGTTTGCGTCAATTCATACAACACCGCCGCATCGTCGTTGTCCGCGGGGACGAATTGCCCTTCGCGGACCAAAGTCGCAAACCGCGTGCCGGGTTCGATGGTCAACTGATAGAGGGACATATGGTCGGTGCCAAAGCCGATCGCGCGGGCGAGTTCTGCCTCCCACTGCGCTGTTGTCTGGTCGGGGCGCGCATAAATGAGGTCAATATTGACGCGGACGAATTCGGCCTGCGCGATGTCCAGCGCGGCTAGGCTCTCGTCAACCGAATGGGCGCGGCCGAGAAACGTGAGGGCGGCATCGTCCAGTGATTGCAGCCCCAAAGACACGCGGTTGACGCCAGCCGCCGCCAAGTCAGCAAAGCGTGCCGCCTCGACCGACGAAGGATTGGCCTCCAAGGTGATTTCGGTGTCGTCAGTAAAGCCCCAATGCTTTTCGGCGGCCGAGATAAGCGCCGCAACAATCGCCGGTGGCATCAACGAAGGCGTGCCACCGCCGAAGAATATGGACGATAATGGTCGCCCCGATGTGAGCGCAGCTTCATGCGCCATATCCAAAAGCAGCGCATCCGCCCATGCCTGCTCGTCCACAGCCTCGCGAACATGGCTATTAAAATCACAATAGGGGCATTTGGAAACGCAAAACGGCCAGTGGATGTATAAGGCGAGAACCATGCCGCCGGTTATCTCGGAAACTGGTCTGTCACCAGCTTGGCAAAGGCGTCGGCGCGGTGATCAACGAGTTGTTTCTCTTCCCACTCGATTTCGCCGAAAGTTGCCGAACTGCCGACGGGAACGAACACTGGATCATACCCAAAGCCCTTGGCACCACGCGGAGGCCAAGTGAGCCGTCCATCTACACGACCATTGTAGATGGCATATTCTCCGGTCGGCCATGCCAAGGCCAAAGTGCTGTTGAACCAGCAGCTCCGATCAACATTGGGGCCTTGTGCTGCGAGCATTCCTTCGACTTTACCCATCGCCATGTACCAGTCGCGACCTGGCTCGCCCTCAAATACCTGCCGCTCCGCCCAATCCGCCGTATAAACCCCCGGCCGGCCGTTCAGCGCATTGACGCAAAGCCCCGAATCATCAGCCAGCGCAGGAAGATTAGCAGCTTCAGCGGCCGCCCTAGCCTTGATCAGCGCATTCTCTTCAAAAGTCGTCCCGGTTTCGTCTGGCTCCGGTAGACCAAGCTCGCCTGCGGATACGCAGTCCATGCCGTGCGGCCCCAGCAACAAGCGCATTTCGCGTAGTTTCCCCGCATTATGGGTGGCGATAACCAGTTTACCCGAATAGCTGCCGAGTTTCATTTTATAGCATCTGCCTGTGCGGCAAAAATCTTGTCGGTTCCCATCCGCGCCAAACGTAGCAACCTTAGCAGACCTTCTTCATCATAGGTCGCGCCCTCGGCGGTGGCCTGCACTTCGGCAATCTGCCCACCTTCGATCAGCACGAAGTTGGCGTCGGCATCGGCATTTGAATCCTCGATATAATCAAGGTCGAGCACGGGTGTGCCCTTGTAAATGCCGCAGCTAACCGCCGCAACGCGGCCCGTGATTGGGTCTTCCTTGACCGCTCCCGATGCCATGAGGCCATTGACCGCCAGCCGAAGCGCAATCCACGCCCCCGAAATCGCCGCCGTCCGCGTTCCACCATCGGCCTGCAATACATCGCAATCGAGCGTAATCTGATGCTCACCGAGCTTCTTCATATCGACGACTGCGCGTAAGCTACGCCCGATAAGGCGTTGGATTTCCTGGGTGCGGCCTGACTGCTTACCCTTGGCGGCTTCACGCTGCCCGCGGGTGTGCGTCGCGCGTGGCAGCATCGAATATTCTGCGGTGACCCAGCCTTCGCCTTTGCCGCGCAACCAAGGCGGCAGGCGGTCTTCGACGCTGGCAGTAACCAGCACACGGGTATCACCAAAGCTGATCAACACGCTACCCTCAGCATGTTTGGTGAAGCCGGTTTCGACAGTCAAAACGCGCATTTCGTCGGGCGCACGGCCGGATGGACGCATGGGAATCTCCTATGAATGAATGCGCGATGCCATAGCTTGCCCGCCTTGCTTTGCAAGCGCGCTGCGCTACATCATCCATGTGAGCCAAACACCGATCACCGAACTCAACGACCGAACGCGCACGATTTTCCGCGTGGTCGTCGAAAGCTACCTGGAATCAGGCGCGCCTGTCGGATCGCGGACGCTATCCAAAATTGGCGGCATGAACTTGTCGCCCGCGTCGATCCGCAATGTGATGCAGGACCTCGAGGAAGCTGGCTTGCTTGCCTCTCCGCATACAAGCGCGGGGCGGATGCCGACCGAGAGCGGCCTCAGGCTGTTTGTTGACGGCATGATGCAGGCAGCAGAACCGTCCGCCGAAGAACGCCGCGCGATTGAATCGCAGATCATGGGCGACGGGCCGATCGAGGAGGCTTTGGCTGCGGCAACGTCGGCACTGTCGGGGCTTTCGGCGTGTGCGGGCGTGGTTCTGGTGCCGAAACGCGATGCGGTGATGAAGGCGTTTAGCTTTGCACGTTTGTCGGCAACCCAAGCACTGGCGATCATGGTCGGACAGGACAACAGCGTTGAGAACCGCGTCGTTGCGATTGGTCCTGCGGTGAGCGATAGTGCTTTGATCGAGGCATCCAATTATATTTCGGCGCGCTTGTCGGGGCTGACGCTGTCGCAAGCGCTGGCGCACCTCGATAGCGAAATTCGCGCGGAAAAAGCTGAACTCGATAGCGCGAGCCAACAGCTCGTGCGTAGCGGTCTAGCGATATGGTCGCTCGACGCCAACGACCGCCCGGTGCTGATCGTTCGCGGGCAATCGAACCTGATCGACGAAGCCGCCGCCGCCGATCTCGACCGAGTGCGGCAATTGCTCGACGAACTGGAGAGCAAGGAGGAAATTGCCCGGTTGGTCGACAGCGCGCGCGACGCGCAATCGACGCGGATATTTATCGGTTCGGAAAATAATCTGTTCTCGCTGTCCGGATCGTCGGTGATTGCGGCCCCTTACCGCGAAGCTGGCGGAAAAGTGGTCGGCGTCGTCGGCGTCATCGGCCCAACCCGGCTCAATTATGCGCGCATCGTCCCAATGGTCGATTTCACGGCGCAGGCCCTTAGCCGCTTGATGAAATGAAAACTGTTTCTATATGCGCAAAGCAACGAGCGCCGGAACTTGGGTTCGAACTAACGGGTTAAACAGGGCTATGACGAAAAATAAGAATGAAGCAGCCGACGCTGCTGAAATAGAAATGGAAGGCGTGCCCGAGCATTTGCGTGAAGCCGCCGATGATGTGGCGGCCAGCGCCGATGCCGATCGTATCGCGGTGCTTGAGGACCATTTGGCCAATGCCAAGCAGGAAGTGCTTTATGCGCAGGCTGAAACGCAAAATGTGCGGCGGCGGATGGAAAAAGAAGCAGCCGATGCGCGCGCCTATGCCGCGACCGGTTTTGCCCGCGACGTGTTGTCGGTTTCGGATAACCTGACCCGCGCGCTTGAGGCGATCCCCGTTGAAATGCGTGAGAGTGAGGCGATGAAGGGTCTTGTCGTGGGTCTTGAAGCGACAGGCCGCGAACTCGAAAGCGTGTTCGCCAAGAACGGCATCACCCGCATTGCCGCAATGGGAATGCCGCTCGACCCGAACCAGCATCAGGCGATGGTCGAAATACCGAGTGCCGATGCCGAACCGGGGACGATTATCGCCGAGATGCAGGCGGGGTATATGATCAAAGACCGGCTGTTGCGGCCTGCTTTGGTTGGGGTGGCGAAGAAGGCGGAGGGTTAGGGCGTCGTTTGGAACAGCAGTCAACATTAACGTCGAACCGACGTATTGCTTTGCTAATCGATGCCGATAACATTTCACATGCAAGCATTGCAGGAATCGTAGCGGAACTCTCAAAGTATGGGACGGCGAACATCCGCCGAGCTTACGGCGATTGGACCAGCCCAACCATGAAAGGCTGGCGAGAGAAGCTGCACGAATTTGCAATCCGCCCCATCCAACAATTCAATTACTCGGCTGGAAAGAACGCAACAGATATTGCATTGGTGATTGATGCGATGGAGCTCCTCTACACCCAAAAGCCAGACGTTTTCTGCATTGCCTCAAGTGACGGTGATTTCACGCCATTGGTGTTTCAATTGAAAGCCAATGGTCACGAAGTTTTCGGATTTGGTCAGCGCAAAACGCCAGAACCGTTCGTAAATGCCTGTACAACCTTTTTGTTTTTAGAAGCCCTTGGCGTGGATGCCATTGCAGGCACGGCGCCTGTTGAAATAGCACCATCGCCCGTATCCGACAAAAAGATGGCGGTGCCGATAACAAATGGGGTGAAAGAGGTACCGCTTTCTCAAAATACAAAATTGGTTACGATTTTGCGCGGAGCGGTTGAGGCATCCGTTCGGGAAGATGGTTGGGCAGCGATGTCGGCGGTCGGTAGTGCAGTGAAGCGGCAGGCGCCCGTTGACCCTAGAAACTACGGCGTGAAAACCTTTACTGCCCTTTATGAAAAACTTGGGCTGTTCGACATTCTCAAAGCCTCCAACGGTCAGTCATACGTATCGGACAAACGAAACAAAGACCGTTCAAAAAAGCCTGCGGCGTAATCATCAACAGTCAGGTTGCCTGCTGCGATAGGCTGCTATAACAGCCCTCGCCATGACCACAGCGGCAATCCCGATGGACCGTCAGTCCCCCTGGCGCGATGAGCTTCGTGCGACGGCGACGCTTGCGTGGCCGATGATCCTGTCGAACCTGTCGATGATGCTCATCGGTGTCACCGACGTTATCCTGCTGGGCTGGCTCGGC
>JANLRW010000212.1:0-2385 GCA_031361925.1 Sphingomonadales bacterium | reverse complement strand
CCGGAGTTGAATCGACGATCTCGTTGAACTTTACATCGCGCTCACGCCAGACAAGTTCGCCGCCGTAAAACACCGCGACGATCAGCAGGAACAATGAGAAACTGCCAAGGACGTTGGTGATGATATCCGCCGTTAGCGGGTGCGAAGGCGTGCCGTAGGTGGTCTGTGAAAACCACAGGCTGGCGCCGGTGTTGACGACCGCAAGCAGCAGAAGCACGATCAGGCCCGGGCTTTTCATGACTTGGATGATTTCGGTGCGCAGGCGGGCCATAAACTGCGCCCGGCTGGTGGCCGCCCCAAAACGCGGCTCGATTGCACCGCCGCCAAGCACCGGCTGGACGGCGGCGGCATTTTGATCTTTGGCGTCGCGCTTGGCGAGACGCCTCAGCGCGCGCTTCGACGGCGCACGCTCGGCCATCGAGAAACGCCAGCACGTGGTAATAAGCAGCACGGTGCCGACAGCCAGCACAATGAAGCGGTTGAACAGCACATTGCCCTCAAGTGGCAACAGCTTGCCGTTCATGTCAGCGGCGGTCCAATAACGCGTCGAGTCCGCAATCGCGCCAAAACCCAAAGGCTCATACAGCGCCAGCATGTCCTGATATTCGATCCTGCTGGCAAATATTGTGGTGATAATCAGATATCCCATCACGAACGCCACAACGCCGACATAGCTCCACAGCATCGACCGCGTGGTCGTCGCCAGCGCAAATAACAATGCGCTCGCCATGAACAGATTGGGGATGGCAATGATCAGATAGGGCCAAGCGTAAAACACCGGATTTTGCGGGCCAACGGTTTCGGCATCGACCCAAGGCATCATAACGCCGACCGCCATGCCGAGCGGCACCGCCAGATAACCGAGCAAGGCAATGACAAATCCGCCAAGGAAGCGACCGTAAACAAACTGGTTTTTGGTAATCGAGGTCGCGCGGATCATCGGCCCGAATTTTGTCGCGTCATCGCGGACGATGGCGTTGGCGACGAACGAGGTGATAACAAAGAGATAGAATAACGACATCAGCGCCAACGCCGTTGTGATCGCAAACGGCGCATTTTCGTGCACCGTTCCCGGGGTGCCGATGCTGACATTTTCGCTTGCCGTTAGGCCAAAGCCGAGCAGGAAGAAAATGAACAGCGACACCCAAAAAACCGGGTTGCGCAGTTGATAACGGATTTCGAATCCGGCGACGCCAAGCAGCATGTCGGTGCTCCGCCTTAAGCTGCGAGTTGCGCAGGACGGCGCAGATCGGCAAGCGTGGTGAAATACACATCCTCAAGCCCGGCATCGACCGCGTCGAACCCGGCAGGCGCGCTGTCCGCGAGAATATGGATGATTGTGCGGCCCGCAAACAGCCGGGTAGAGATGACCTGATATTGCGCCTGATGCGCCGCAAGCTCGTCGCGGCCAATGGATTTTTTCCAGACACGTCCGTTGGTTTGCGCGATCAGGTCGAGCGGTGCACCTTCCAATTGCACCTTGCCGCCCGCTAGCACCGCCATGCGCGGGCACAGGTCGGCGACATCCTCGACAATATGCGTTGACAGGATGACGACGACATTTTCGCCGATACCCGACAACAGGTTGAGGAACCGGTTGCGTTCCTCAGGATCAAGACCAGCCGTTGGTTCGTCGACAATAATGAGCGCGGGATTGCCGATCAGCGCTTGCGCAATGCCGAAACGCTGCCGCATTCCGCCCGAAAAGCCTGCGATTGCCTTGCTGCGCACGCTCCATAAATTGGTTTGCTCTAGCAGCGTCTCGACCACCGCCTTGCGATCACCTTTCCCCGATATACCTTTGAGCACGGCCATATGGTCGAGCATCTGGTAGGCGGTGACGCGCGGATAAACGCCAAAATCCTGCGGCAGATAGCCAAGGGTTTTGCGCAAGTCTTCAGGATTTGCCAATATATCAAGATCGCCAAAGCGGATTGCGCCATCGGTTGGCGTCTGCAACGTCGCAATTGTGCGCATCAACGTCGATTTGCCCGCGCCATTGGGGCCAAGCAACCCGTACATGCCGCGCGGGATCGACAGGGTTACATTATCGAGCGCGCGCGTTCCGTTCGCATAGACATGGCTTACGCCCGTAATTTCAAGCACGTAACATCTCCCTGTATTGCATCATCAACACACTATCGCGTCTATTCACCAGTGCCAAGCGGTATCGACAGAAGGCGCGGATCGCTCGACGGGCGACATTTCCACAAGCGAACGAACGGGGACTGTTGCGCGGGTGACTCTCCCGCGCCTATAGCAATGGCATGACCGATGATCTGTTTGGGGGGAGCGCGGCTGCAACGGCTGCATCCAATGAATATACCGCTTCCGCTATCGAGGTGCTGGAGGGGCTTGAGCCGGTGCGCCGCCGTCCTGGCATGT